>CAMIVF010000010.1 GCA_946401715.1 uncultured Clostridia bacterium
AAGGCCGGAGGCGCTGCTGCCGGGGAGATATCTGCAGCAGGGAGCGGATCGGGCACAAAGAGCAAAAGAACGCTGCGGCTTGTCATCGCGGCCGCTGCGGTCGTGCTGATTGTCATGGGGGCTGCGAACGGCAGTGCCCACGATGTATTTGTCAAAGCAGCTAATATCTGTACGGAGTGTATCGGCCTTGGATAATCAGGGAAAATCTTCATGGCGGCAGGTGCAACGTCCCGCCGCGCGGCGTCTGATCCAGCTCTACAGCGCGCTTTTGTACAATGCGCATCTGAAAGGCTTTCTCAAGGGTGAGATTTATCAGGGAAAGACGAAGTATCTGTGTGTCCCCGGCCTCAACTGTTATTCCTGCCCCGGCGCAGTGGGTGCGTGTCCGCTGGGGGCTATTCAGAATGCGCTCGCTTCCGCCGGCCACCGGGCCGGGTGGTATGTGCTCGGCATGATCCTTTTGTTCGGCGTTGTGCTCGGGCGGACAATCTGCGGCTGGCTCTGTCCGATGGGACTGATCCAGGAGCTGCTTCACAAGATCCCGACGCCGAAGATCAGAAAGTCCTGCGTCACACGGGTGCTTTCCCGGCTCAAATATGTGATCCTTGCTGTCTTCGCTGTGGCGATCCCTCTGTGGTATGGCCTGAAGTCCGGTATCCCGGTACCGGGATTCTGCAAGTATATCTGTCCGGCGGGAACGTTCGAAGGGGCGATCGGGCTTCTGTCGAATCCGGTGAATGCCCCGAAGCTTGGCATGCTTGGGATTCTGTTTACGCGGAAGTTTATCATCATGCTGATCATCGGAGCATCCTGTGTGTTCCTGTACCGCTCTTTCTGCCGCTTTCTCTGTCCGCTCGGCGCCATCTACGGACTGTTCAACCGGTTCAATGTCATCGGCGTCAAGGTGGACCAGAGCCGGTGCAGTCACTGCGGGGCCTGCGTGAGAAACTGCGGAATGGACGTGCGGCACGTCGGTGACCATGAGTGCATCAACTGCGGCAAGTGTATGGAGTTCTGCAGTCAGGATGCGATCTCCATCAAGGCCGGCAGCATCACCCTGAAGGTACCGAAGGGCGGCTGTGCGGGCGACGGACCGGACGCGCCTGAAAAGAGAAAACGGCTGGGCAGGATCATCTGGAGCGCAGCCATCCTTCTGCTGTGTGCTGCCCTGATCTGGTACAACCTCCCGGACCGGACGGAAGCAGAAGAAAAGAAAGAGGGCGTGGATTCCCGCCCGGTGGTCAGCCAGACAGCAGAGAACATTGATGTTGGTACGGAAGCTGCCGGGGAAGAAGTTGCTGCGACAGGCACGGCCGTGAAGAACGCTGAGTCGGAAGCGGCGGCTGTGGAGACAGAGGCTGAGGAAGAAACGGAAGCAGCTGCGAAGACAGAACCGGAAACAGAAGCTGCAGCCAGGGCAGAAGCCTCTGCGCAGCAGGATTATACCAGTGATGCGCCGATCGGATATGAAGTCGGGCAGCAGCTGGAGGACTTCACGGTTGAATGCTTCGACGGTTCCACCTTCCATCTGGCCGATACACGTGGGAAGGTCACATTCATCAATCTGTGGGCGGTCTACTGTGCGCCATGTGTGGCAGAACTGCCATACTTCAATGAACTGTATAAAGAACACGAAGGCGATGTTTCCATCCTGTGCATTCACAATTTCTTTATCACAAAGGATCCGGTGGAATTCCTCTCCGACTTCGATTATGCCATGAACTTTGCGACGGATCCTGACGGCAGTCTCTTCAAGATCGTCAACGGCGGGTCGACTTTGCCGCAGACGATTGTGCTGAACCGCCGCGGTGAGGTAATCTACAACCAGGTAAAGTCTGTTACGCCGGAGATGCTGGAAGCGCTTTATCAGGAGGCAGCCAAGGCAGACTGATGCATGAGCGGAAGCTGCAGCCTGAGCGTACGGGCTCTGCCAAAGGAAAATGACTCTGACCGGAGAACAGGAGGACAGGATGGAGGATACGCAAGATAAAAACCGGCAGGACGACCTGCCGGAGTGGCTGGAGAAGGAAGTCGACCAGAAGGTAAAAGACGAGATCGGTGAGGGGGATTACCTGGGATACTGCCATATATACTGGGAGGCCAAGAAGCGGATTCTTCATGATGAGTACGGGATTGACTGGAAGACACCCGCAGAGCGGTATCCGACCATCATCTTTGACTGACAGGGAAAAGGAAATCAATGCAAGTGATCAGAAGGGAGCGTATAAGATGATCAGAAAATCAACACTTGCAGCTATTGTTTTGATTCTCATTCTGTGCTTCGCCATGCCGGCAGCAGCAGAAACATTTACCTCGCAGGACGGCGTGTTTTCGATTGAGCTTCCGAGTGAGAACTGGAAAGAGATCGTGGATCCGACGAAGTGGATTGCGCTGAGTGACGGCGGCAATGTGATTACGGTTGAGCATTACTCAAACGGCGAGAAGCTTCCGGACATGTCTGTTGCAAACAGCCATTATGTCAATGTCTATCAGGCCGTTTTCTCAACGCAGAATGAGGTGTTCATTATCACCGGATCTGTTGTTGACGCGGCGAATATTCCGGAGATTGCGCAGTCGATCATATCCGCCAAGGTCCTGAAGTATGATACAAAGCTTGCCGTCGGCAAGGAGGATGAGGTCAAGGTCAGCGAATTTTCGATTGTTCCGATGGATAAGACGATGTACGTGACTGCAGACTGGTTGAACGTGCGGACGGGCTGCTCGACGGATGAGCTGACAATCGGTGGACTTGAAGGCGGGACTGCGGTACAGGTTCTTGGATCCGTACAGAGAAATGGCTCTGATATTGGCTGGTATCAGGTTGCGTACGGAAGTGGCACCGGCTATGTTTCCAGCAGCTTCCTTTCCGATACGCCGCCTGAATCCCAAAAGGATCCCGGGTCCGACACGCCGGCCCCTTCAGACCCCTCCTATTCGGGTAATGTGAAGACGGTCTTTGACGAGGACGGAAACGCTTACACGCTTTATGAATGCACAGACGGCTACTGGCGTGACAGAAGCGGAACACAGTATGTCGAGATCTCAGATACGGAGTTCCAGGTCTACGAAGGTACCAAACGTCTGTCTGTATACTATCCGGACCAGGATGATGATGACGATGATGACGACGATGATGACGGTGTCGTATATGCGCAGGATGAAAACGGGCAGTCGTATACGCTCTATGAAGGAGCGGATGGCATCTGGCGTGATAACAGCGGAACGGAATATGTACAGCTTTCAGACACTGAATTCCAGGTCAAGGATGGCAACAAGCATCTGACGGCATATTGAGCCGCAAAGTTTGTACCTGCCGATTTATGCAGCAGTATGATTCTGAGGAGGTAAAAGGACAATATGACAGCACAGACAGAAGCTGATGTAACCCGGTACGAAGCTGATTACATGGGCGTGGACAGATATGGCAGCGAGGACGTCAATAAGGATACAAAGGAAGATTTTTTATATCGGTTCGTCACCGACGGGAAAGAGATTCTGCTTCGGATTGATCCCGGAACTCCCGATGAAGAAGGCGAATATGATTATCCGGTTCAGAACAGGCTGAAGGAAAACTACAGCTTTGAGCTCACGGTAGAGGACGATACCGTTCTGTCCGCCAAAGAGCTGCCGGGACAGGCGACCACAGACTACACCCCTGTGGTGAGCGGGGTCTGCGGGGAAAAGACAATCGGGAACTTCCTGAAGACCGCGATGGAACCGGTGGGCTGTACACTGTATATCTACGGTGGCGGCTGGGACTGGCAGGACGTGGGATCTTCCGTCCAGGCAGTGACCATTGGAGTTTCTCCGGACTGGGTGCGGTTCTTTGAGGAGCAGGATGAGAACTTCACTTACAAGTCCAAAGACGGGGATGAGAACAATTCGGATCCCGCATCGAGCTACTATCCTTATGGCGGGTACAATGAATACTATTATGCAGGCCTGGACTGTTCGGGATTTCTCGGCTGGAGCCTGTACAATACCCTCGAAACCCAAAGCGGTGAAGAAGGGTATGTGACATTTGCGTCCGCGTACGCAAAGATGCTCTCGGAGATGAGATTCGGAGATTATACCAGGAAGGTCGAAGCGCCGGTATACAATCATGATTCTGAGATGAAACCGGGCGACATCATGAGTATCGACGGCCATGTCTGGATCAGCCTCGGAACCTGTGAAGACGGCAGTGTGGTCATACTTCACAGTACGCCCGCCGACAGCAGGACAGGACAGCCGGGAGGCGGTGTGGAGCTGAGCGCTATCGGCCTGTCAGAGGATTGTGAGGCTTATCAGCTGGCAGACCGGTATATGTCAGCGTATTATCCGGAATGGTATGAAAGATACCCGGTCAAGCTGGCCGATCCGGAAACCTATTTCTCCTTTACCGGTGAGTCAGCCGGCAGGTTCACGTGGGATCCTGAAAAAGGTGAGATGAAGGATCCGGACGGGATTCAGGAAATGACGCCGGAGCAGGTGCTTGTCTGGATCTTTGAAGAAGCCTGAGGACCGTTCCGGCTTCGCGCAGAACGGACGCAGTAAAAAGTGAAAGTCATCGTAAGTTAACAGATTGATATCCCTGGCGGGCAGCTGCTGAAGCGTGATTGCAAAGCAGCGGCTCGCTCTTTTGTGCAGGCAGCGGTCAGGAGCCTTTCGCAGACTTTGCCAGGTGGATAAGAAGAATCTTACTTTACATCCGTCCAGACCGAACCGTTGCCTGCGCTTTCACAGATCGCTTCACAGACTGCCGCGTTCCTATATCCGTCCAGGAAGGTCGGATAGGCCGGGGCCCGGGAAGGTTTTCCGGCATCGATGTCTTTATACACTTCGCGGAAGAAACCTGAGAATGTATTCGGGAAACCGCCTCCGAATGCATTGGTTTCGCAGAGCGTACCGCCGAATTTGGCTGCGGACCGCAGCTGATACGGATTTTCAGAGTTCCAGCTGATGGTTTTCTGTGTACCGGTAATCTCGATGGAGAGATCGTTGCTGCGGCCGTGGGTGACTTCTGAGAGGAACAGGCTTCCGAGCGCACCGTTGGAAAGCCGGAACGCACAGACAACCGCATCATCAGAATCCACGGTGACTTTCTCAGATCCGGGAAGCGCCTCTTCATACATCATGCCATCCTTCACATAACGCTCAGGTGTAAATCTGCCGAAAGACGCGCTCACGGAAGTGATTTCAAGGCCTGTCAGGAATCTTGCCAGATCAATCCAGTGGGAGCCGATCTCTGTTGTCGCGCGCATCGGGCCGGCAGTTTCTTCCATATATCTCCACGAATACTCCGCAGGAAGTACATGGAATTCCTGCTCATAGGTTCCGTGAAGAAGAATCAGCCTTCCAAGCTCGCCGGCCTGAATCTTCTTTTGAAAGCGCTGACAGGCCTCATGATAGCGGACATTAAAATTGACGGCGGCCACAACGCCCTTTTCCTGTGCCAGTTTGCAAAGTTCCCTGGCCTGATCCGCCGTTGTGCACAAGGGCTTCTCACAAATCACATGCTTCCCCGCAAGGATCAGCTTCTTTACCATATCATAGTGAAGCGCAGGCGGCGTGCAGACATGAACGACCGTGATATCGTCCTGAAGAACACGGTTAAAATCAAGGACACATTCCGGGATGTGCCAGTCCTTCTGAAATGCGCTGGCTTTCCTTTCCGAGCTTCCCGCCACAACAGAAATCTCTCTTCCCATATTGGCGAGCTCCTGCGCGTGGACCTGCGCGATGAATCCAGGTCCGACAAGTGCGATCTTCATGAGATTGGCCCCTTTCGGTGAGTGATTCGTATGATCAATCAAGAACATTATAAACGATCTTCGTTCATCATCCACTTGCATTTTCGGGGAAGACATTGGAAAATGAAATTGATTCCTGAAGGTTGCGTTTTTGATGGCGGTGTACCGGAGATCATCCGGCATATCACTGCCGGACACTGATATTGTGAATGTTTCAAGAGCCAGAAAGGGGTTCATTATGAGAAAGAAAGTATCGGTCATTATGGCTGCCACGCTTGCGCTCGGCATGCTTGCGGGAACAGGAGCACTTGCCGCTCCGGCATCGGACGGCCTGCTCCGCACTGCGGTTCTCTATGACATGTCCACGATGGACGTGGCAAAGACAACTGACAACTATCTGGTACCCATGAATGTGTTCGACCGCCTGTTTGAGACCAGGCTGGTGGACGGCACCGCAAAGGAGATTCCAAGCCTCTGTACGGATTATACAGTGAGCGAGGACGGCCTGACCTATGATTTCACGATACGCGATGATGTTGTGTTTTCCAATGGCAATGCGCTGACTGCAGCCGATGTGCAGTACACCTTTGAACGCCTTCTGAAGGCGGGCCAGGAGAACATGGATATTCCGGAAGAGGTTGCCGGAGCGGATGCAGTTGAGAGCGGGGAGGCTGATTCTCTGGAGGGCTTCCAGGTGAAGGATGATACGCATTTCTCCATCACGCTGAGCAAGCCGAATGCCGGTTTCATCGCAGAATTGTCTGCCCCGGCAATGTCGATTGTTGACGCGGAGACGATGGAGAGTGTGAAGGGCTTCGGTACGGATCCGGCGGACACCATCGGCAGCGGACCTTACGTCGTGACGGAATGGGTGGCCAATGACCATTACACGCTGGAGTACAACCCGAAGTACTGGGGGGACGAACCAACCGTGAAGAAGGCCATCATCAGTGTTATTCCGGATGCAAGCACCCAGAACCTGATGTTCCAGAATGGTGAACTGGACCTGATCGATCTGCAGTCCCTGGATACCGCCATTGTGGAATCCACTTATAAGACGATGTATGCGGATCAGGTTGTGAGCACACCGAAGGTTGGCATGACCTTCATGATATTCAATGAGAACCAGAAATACCTGAAGGATGCTTCCGTGCGCAAGGCGATCAGCATGGCAGTTGATGTCGACTATATGATCAATGGTATCTACAACGGCAATGCCAACCGGGAAGCAGGCATCATTCCGACCGGAATCTGGGGACACAATGATGCGCTTCAGCCGGCCGCTTACGATCCGGAAGGTGCGAAGAAAGTTCTGGAAGAGGCGGGATACAAGGAGAACGAAGTGACCTTTGAACTCGCGATGGACACCTCTTCGGACGGAAACATCCAGCTGGTGTGCCAGAACATCTGTGATCAGCTGAAGAAGGTTGGAATCAATGCAGAGCTCAAGTCTTACGAACATGCAGCCTGGCTGGATCTTCGGAGCAGCGGTGAGATGGAATCCTTCGTCGCGACCTGGGGCATGGATTATAATGATCCGGCCAACATTATGTATACCTTCTACGGAAGTGAGAAGAATACGAAGCAGAGAAGCCTGAACTATCCGGACAAGGAGATAATCGACCGCGTCGCCGCAGCACCTTCGATTGTTGACGATCAGGAACGCGAGGCGGAATACCAGGCTCTGGAGAAGAAGATCATCGGGGAAGATGCTGCATGGCTGCCCCTGTTTGAGAGCCTTCACCTGTACTGCATCGGGGATCGTGTGGAGAGCTTCACACCGCACTGGGCCGGCTTCACGGATTTCTATGTATCGGATGTGGTATTGAAGTAAAGGAAATGACCTGAACCGGCAGAAACGCCGGAAGAACGGTCTGAAGAAAGACTGGTAGAAAAACCGGCAGAAACGCCGGAAGAACGAATTGAAGAAAGCAAGACTCCGCCTCGGGCTAAGCCCTGGCGGAGTCTGTTATTTTCGGGATTGAAAACAGGCTGGTGTATTCTCGTGACAGGCTGCAGTCATGGGCAGGTTCACGTGCAGAGCCTGTGATCAATGGCTGTGCACTTTTTCTTCCGCTGGATTCATGTGAATCATGACATGCTTCACATTTGGAAAACGCTGCTCCACACTGCGGTGCACGTCTTCCGCAATGGCGTGCGCGTCGTACAGGGAGATCCCCTTCCTGACCGTGAATTCCAGATCTACATAAATCTTGTTGCCGAACTGCCGGGTGTGCAGCAAATCGATATGCTCCACGCCGGGCTGTTCTTCGATAAAGGAGCCAAGCTTCTGTTCAAAGTCATGATCACAGGACGTGTCCAGCATCTTGTCCAGAGCATCCTTGCAGATATCGAAGGACACCTTCAGGATCAGAACACAGATGACCAGACTGGCGATGGGATCCATGACAGGGAATCCGAGCCGGGCAAGGAGGATGCCGATGAAGGAACCGACCGACGAGAGCGCATCGGAACGATGATGCCAGGCGTCCGCCTTGAATGCGGCGGAATCCATGATCTTTGCGTAATGCATGGTATAGTGGTACATGCCTTCCTTGACAGCGATCGACACGATGGCCGCGATCAAAGGAAGCAGCGTCGGGACCTGGAGGGTTTCCGGATGCAGAAGCTTCTGTATGCCGGCATATCCGATTCCAAGTCCTGTTCCGGCCAGGATCAGCCCAAGGACCAGAGAAGCCACGCATTCCAGCCGCTCATGCCCGTAAGGATGTTCCTCGTCCTCCGGCTGTCTGGACAGCCGGACCCCGATATATGCAATCAGGGTCGCGAAAACATCGGACAGGGAATGGACGGCATCAGAAACCATGGCTCCTGATTTTCCGAAGAATCCCGCAAACAACTTAAAAGCGGACAGAAACACATTGCCCAGTATGCCGACCTGCGACAGTCGTTTTATGATTTCATTCTGCTCTTTCACGGCAAGTCCTCCCGGATCAGACGATCCGCCGGCGGCGGGACTGATCCCATGAAACATTCCTTTCGGAAGGAGTAAAACTATCACTTCTGAACCGCTCTGTCAACCTTTTGCAGAAAATGAAGCCTCCGTCTGAGAAAGGCGTTCAGAAAAAAGCGTTCAGAAAAAAGGCAGATCGGGGCATATCTGCACCGTATTGATGTTATAATGATCATAACAATTATGGTTCTGTCAGGAGGGTCTGCTATGAAAGTGATTGGAATCGACATTGGAACAACATCGGTCAGCTCTGTTGTCATTGACAGTGAAGGTTGCACACAGGTGGCTTCCAAAACGCTCCCCAATGATACAGCGATTGTGTCTGAGAAGACCTGGATCAGGCAGCAGAACGCGGACCGGATTCTGGAGAAGTGCTTCTCACTGGTAAAGGAATACAAGGAAAAGTGGCCGGACATTCAAAGGATCGGCATTACCGGGCAGATGCACGGTATGCTGTATGTGGACAAGGACGGCAGGGCGGTCTCTCCGCTGACGACCTGGGAGGACGAGCGGGGGAACCAGCTGCAGGAGAACGGGAAGAGTTATGTGCAGGAGCTGAAAGAAAAGACCGGTTATTCCATGGCGACAGGCTTTGGGCTGACCACGCATTTTTATAACCTGAAGAATGGCCTGGTTCCGGCGAAAGCTGTCTTCATCGTGACGATCATGGATTATATCGCCCTGCGCCTGTGCGGCAATGCCCGCCCTCTGATGCATGCCAGCAATGCTGCAAGCTTCGGCTTGTATGATCTGGCAGGAAAAGATTTTGACCGGGAGGCGTGCAAAAAAGCGGGGATCGATCCTTCGATTCTGCCTGAGACTACGTCCGAAGAGCAGTTTGTCGGGACAATGGAAGACGGAACAGAAGTGATGATTCCGATCGGGGACAACCAGGCCGGGATTATGGGCCTGGTGCAGGACGACAAGGATATCGTGATCAACATCGGAACTTCCAGCCAGATCTCGATGATCGCGGACAGTGTACCGGAAGGAAATGACCTGGAATGCAGGCCGTATGTGCGGGGGAAATATCTGCTGCTTGGCGCCGGACTGTGCGGCGGCACATCCTTTGCGATGCTGAACGGATTCCTGCGGTCTGTCGTGGAGGGAAGCGGAAACGAAGTATCAAAGGACGACATGTTCCAGGTGATGACAAAAGCCGCCTGGGAAGCTTATGAAGGAGGAGCGGATCTGAAAGTGGATACAAAGTTCAGAGGGACGCGCTCCAACCCGACTTTGCGCGGCAGCGTCACGAATATCAGCATGACGAACCTGACGCTGGGCGGACTGGTGCTTGGCTTCTACAAGGGTGTCCTTGGAGAGCTGCATGAGGCTTATCAGAAGATGGAACCGCTGCCGGACGACGCACGGCTTCTTCTGTGCGGCAATGCACTGAGAAACAACGATCTGCTCCGCCGCCTCTGCGGGGAGATGTTCGGACGCGGAACGGTGTTGAGCGAGCAGAGAGAAGAGACAGCGACAGGAGCGGCGAGGCTGGCTCTTATGGGATAAAAGGAGCAAGGCATGAGAAAGATACTGATTGTGATCGATATGCAGAATGACTTTATTGACGGGGCACTTGGGACAAAGGAAGCGGAAGCGATCGTTGAAGCGGTCTGTGAGAAGATCCGCTCATATCCCGCGAAGGACGTGATTGCGACGATGGATACCCATGGCGAGGATTATCTGACGACGCAGGAAGGACGGAACCTGCCGGTTGCACATTGCATCAAGGGAACAGACGGCTGGCGGATCCGGCCGGAGATTGCGGCGCTTCTGTCTGAGGCGAAGATCTACGAGAAGCCGGCTTTCGGAAGCGTTGCCCTGGCGGAAGATCTGAAGGAACAAGCCGGGGAAGAGGAACTGGAGCTGGAACTGGTCGGGCTGTGCACGGATATCTGTGTGGTTTCCAACGCGCTTCTTCTGAAGGCGGCCATGCCGGAGGTGAAGATCAGTGTGGACGCGGCATGCTGCGCGGGCGTGACGCCGGCTGCCCATCAGGCTGCGCTCGATACCATGCAGTCCTGCCAGGTTCATGTCCTGCATGCGTGATGGTGTGACAGCGCAGTGAGAACAAGAATACGGTAAGCGAAAGACCGGTGTCTGCCAGGTATAAGCGGGCGTTTACAGAGGAGAATTCCGGGAAAAGGAAAGCTGCTATCATGAATATTGAGATATATTACGAATTTTTCTTTATCCTGTCAGCGCTGCTGTCCTGCATCTATGTGTACATGTGGCATAAGCAGTTCAATGTGAATCTGTCTTTGATTTTTATACTGATTCCGGCTGCGAACCTGGGATATGTCGCGCTTGCGCGCTCGAATAATCTGGAAGAAGCGATACAGGCAACACAGCTCATCTATCTGGGCGGAAGCTTTCTGATCCTGTTTATCACGTTCTATATCTTTGGTATGTGCCAGATCCGGCTGCCGAAATGGTTCTCTACCGGTATGGTGTGCGTAAGCACGGCAGTTTACTTCGTCGTCCTGTCGATCGGTTCAGGACCATTGTTTTACAAGGAAGTTTCTGCCACAAAAGAGAATGGAATCATTGTCCTGCACAAGGTGTACGGCCCCGTGCACACGGTGTTCTACGTTCTTCTTGGCTTTTACTTTGTGCTGGGCTTCACTGCCATCCTGTACAGCTTCTTCCGTAAGAAACAGGTTTCCAGACGCATTATCTGGCTTCTGTTTTTTCCGGAGGTCGTGACGATGTTTGTCTTCTTCGGTGGCAGGCTCCTGACACGGCGCTTCGAGCTGACGCCTGCAGGCTATGTCTTTGCGCAGATGATGTATCTGGTGATCGCGAATTATCTCTGCCTGTACAGTGTGGAGGATACGGCGATTGATTCCCTGATGGAGACAGGAGACGTCGGGTTTATCCATATCGATTCCAGACTGCGCTATCTGGGGAGCAACCAGACTGCGCGCGACATCTTCCCTGAGCTGAATACCCTGGCGGTGGATCAGTCTTTGATGAAGAGACCGCGTCTGGGGGGCCGGTTTTCCGGATGGTTCGATACATTCAACAAGGATGAGACGAAGGATAAGTTTCTTCACTCCGTGGGGGATAGGACCTATCTGGTGGACATCAATTATCTGTACCAGAACAGCAGGAAGCGAGGCTATCAGCTGGTCATTTCCGATGATACGAATAACCAGAAGTACATCAGTCTGATCAAGAATTATAATCAGAACCTTGAGAAAGAGGTCAGGGAAAAGACACAGGATCTTGTTAACATGCATAACAACCTGATCCGCAGCATGGCAAAGCTGGTTGAGAGCAGGGACAATTCGACAGGAGGACATATCATACGGACGAGTGACGTAGTCGGACTCTTGCTGGAAGAGATTATGAAGGATCCGGAGTTCTCCCGGAAGTACCGCATCACACCCACATTCCGGGAGAACCTGATCAAAGCCGCGCCGCTGCATGACATCGGGAAGATCGCGGTTGATGACGAAGTCCTCAGGAAGCCGGGAAGGTTCACGCCGGAGGAGTTCGAACAGATGAAGCTGCACGCGCCCGAGGGAGCGAAAGTGCTTCACTCCATCCTGAAGGATACGAATGATGAGGGTTTCAAGGTCCTCGCCGAAAATGTGGCGCATTTCCATCATGAACGGATGGATGGCTCCGGTTATCCGGACGGCCTGAAGGGAGACGCGATTCCGGTTGAGGCGCGGATCATGGCGATCGCCGATGTCTATGACGCGCTGGTCAGCAAGCGTGTGTACAAGGACCGGATGTCTTTCGAGAAGGCAGATTCGATCATGATGGAGAGCATGGGAAAGCATTTTGACAAACAGCTGGAGAAGTATTACATTGCTGCAAGACCCGGCATCGAGGCGTATTACAGGCAGAAGGAAGAAGAGGAATCACAGGAAGAACAGGCGTGACCGGATCAGATCAAGGGAAGCAATGAAAAAGATAAGGGAAAACATTATTGTCAAAACAGTATTGATGCTGATTGTCGCATTGGTTGCTTTTACGGTGCTGGTGATCGTGATTGGTTACCGGGAGATGACGCAGGCACTTCTGGACCAGTACGCAGACGGCGCGTTCCGTACGGCAGGCATCTCGGCCCGCTTTGTGAACCCGGATAAGATTGACGATTTTGCTGCAAGCGGCGGGGAAGGAGAGGAATATAAGGAAACCTGGAACAGACTGTCCGCTATCTGCAATTCGACCGGATCGACATTTATCTATGTGATCGTGCCTGATACATCTGATTATCAGCATATTACCTTCCTGTTTTCCACCATGAACCAGGAAAGCAAGTATACACAGTACGAGTTCGGTTATGTCCGGGAGACGACAAACGAAGAGTATGCATACAAGTACAGGCAGATCTGCGAGAACCATTCTGCCAGAGAGCTGGTGATCCGGGACAAGGGATATATTGAGACAGATCCGCATATCACGGCGATGATCCCCCTGCCGGGGTCTGATGGGGAATGCAAGGCAATTCTGTGCGTACAGCGGCAGATGGACAAGATGATTGAGGTGCGGAATTCCTATGTGGCGAAAGTCATACTGGTGATGGCCATCATTGCCTTGCTTACGATTGTGGGACTTGTCCTGAGACTGACGCAGTCCCTGCTGAGACCGATTCACGTGATTACGGGTGAAGCGACACGCTTTGCCGCCGAAAATGTCCAGACGGGAGAGAAGCTGACGAATACGATCCGCAGCAAGGATGAGATCGGACAGCTTGCCGATGCCATCGACCGGATGGAACTGCAGGTTCATGACTATGTTTCTCATCTTACCCGGGTAACGGCAGAGAAGGAGAGAATCAGTACGGAGCTGTCGCTGGCCGCGCGGATTCAGATGGATATGATTCCGAGCGTCTTTCCGGCATTTCCGGACAGGACGGATTTCGACATCTATGCGAGTGTGGAACCGGCCAGGGAGATTGGCGGCGACTTCTATAATTTCTTCCTGATTGATGATACCCACCTGTGCGCCATTATCGCGGACGTATCGGGCAAGGGCGTACCGGCGGCGCTGTTCATGATGGCGTCCACCATCGTTCTGGTGGACAATGCCCGTATGGGCAAGTCTCCGGCAGAGATTCTGAAGAGTGCGAACGAAGCGATCTGTTCGACCAACCGTGAGGAGATGTTCGTTACGGTGTGGCTGGGCATCCTGGATCTTGAAACAGGAAAGCTGACTGCAGCCAATGCCGGACATGAATATCCGTTCCTGAAGCAGCCGGAGGGCGGGTATGAGATGCTGACGGATCCGCACAGCTTTGTCGTCGGCGGCCTGGAAAATACTGTCTACAGGAATTATGAGATTATGATGGAGCCGGGTGCGAGGCTGTACGTGTACACGGATGGTGTCGTAGAGGCAACCGATCAGAATGAGGTGCTCTTCGGCACGGACCGCCTGCTGAGTGCCCTGAACAAAGAACCGAATGCGGAGCCCGAGAAGCTCCTGGCCAATGTCAGGGAATCGGTAGACGCGTTCGTGGGGGATGCGGAGCAGTTTGACGATATGACGATGCTGTGCCTGAAATATAACGGTCCGGTCACATCACAGGCCCATACCTTCTGACATGTTCTGACCTTCGAGGGCAGAGTCTTCTGCCGGCGGGCAACCACCGCAGAGCCTGCAGAAAAAGCGGAACACTTCCAGGCCGTTGACAGTGTCGTCGCGCTCATGCGACAGGCACATACGCTCCGGATGCCACTGAACGGCATAGATCGGAAGCTTCGTGTGGTGAAGTGATTCGATGACATCGTCCAGCGGGCAGCGGCTGTCAGCAGCAAGCCCGTCTGCCAGGCGGTGTACAGCCTGATGATGACTGCTGTTGTGATAAAATGTATCCCCGTACAGTCCGCACAGCCAGGAGCCTGGCACGCAGCAGCATGCGTGTACCTGATCTCCGTTGTCCTGTTTCCACATATGGATGGCTGCGTCGTCCAGATGCTGGATCAGCGAGCCGCCGAACCAGACATTGATCAGCTGCATGCCGCGGCAGATGCCCAGAATCGGTTTTTCCAGACGGATAAACTCTTCCAGCAGGTGGAGCTGAAGACAGTCGATCTGCCTGTCTGCCGGGTGACTGCCCTGATCAGTCTCTCCGTAGAAATCAGGGTTGATATCCTCGCCGCCGGGAATCAGCAGGCCATCAAAGGCTTCAGGCCTGACGTCCCGAATGTCCATGAACTCACGCTGTGCCCTGTGCGTGATCTGGACAGACTGCAGAGAAACAACAATGGGTTCCATTCCTGCCGCGTACATGGCGTTTGTGTAATTGCTGACATCCTGGAAAACCTCCGGGATCACGATTCTTGGCCTTGTCATAATGCCACTCCTGTTCATCTGTAAGGCCAGCTGTTGTTTTCTGTGTCAATGCCCGTGGACAGACTGCAGGAAAGCACGGGTTCTTTTCGCGCGGGGGTTCGTAAAGAATTCATCCGTGCTGTGCATGTACGTCAGCCACCACATATTCAGACTTGCAGCCGGTTTTGAAGATCAGGCTCCAGTCACTGATACCGGAGGTTACGATAAAGTCGGTTTCCTCCCGTCTTTCATAGCCATAGCTGCGGTCATACTGGCGCGTCAGCACGCCGATGTTGTTGAACGGGAAGAACTGTCCGCCATGGGAGTGCCCGCTGAGCACCAGATCCGCGCCAGCTGCAGCCTCCTCGTCATAACCGCAGGGCTGATGGTCCAGGACGATTTTGTACAGATCCGGGTCCAGCCCTTCCATCAGTTCCGCAGGGGTCATACGCGAGCCGCCCCTGGATTCCTCTGACTTATCCTTGCGCCCGATGACATAGAAGCTGTCATCGATCAGGACCGACTCGTCCTGCAGGACTCTCACATGATTCTTTTCCAGATTCTCCAGAAGCTCGCTGTTGTTCCAGCCCTTTGCTTCCTCGCTGTAGTAACCCTTATCATGGTTGCCGTAGCAGAAGTAGACACCGTATTTTGTTTCAAGATCTCCCAGGGCTTCGCAGCTTCCCAGCATATCTTCCCGGGTCGTATCGTCATCGACGAAATCGCCGGTAATCACTACAATGTCCGGGTGGAGCTCATTGATCTCAAGTACATAGTCGTGTAACTTCGGTGCGTGAAAAGTTGCCCCGACATGAGAGTCCGCAATCTGGACGATGCGCAGATCTTCCTTCAGACGGCCGCTTTCCAGACTGTAATCTTTCTCCCAGACATGCGTACACAGATACCAGGCCGTCAGCAGATAGCCTGTGGTAAACAGGATGGCAGCGATGCCGGGGATGTAGACCGGAATCTGCCGGTGCGTACCCTTTCTCAGAATCAGGAAGAGCAGCTCACTCAGCATCCAGAATCCGCCGAAATGTAAGAAGACAATGGCGGCGTTCACCGGATTCAGCGTCAGGTACAGAATGGCACCGACAGCCAGATAGAACGCGGCGCACAGCCAGAATGCCGCCCGCTTTCTGTCTGCGAACCGACGCCGGATAAATGGAAACTGCGCTGTCCGGGCAGAGATAAACCGGAAACAGAAGACGATGCCGGCGGCGACACCGATTACGATAACAATAAATGCTCCCATACAATGATTCCTTTCTTCTGTTATGATAACCGCTTTTTCACCAGAAGAAAAGAAAAAACAGTACCACCAGGATCGGCGGCACTGTGGTAAGGCTCAGGTCTGCATCGGCAGGCTATGCGCCCGCTGCCGGAATCATGACACGATAGCCGAGCGTGGCAAAGGTCAGCTGTGCGCCGTCCTTCAGAGCGACTGCCTGGCCGCTCTCGAGACGGTGTCCGTCCAGGAATGTTCCGTTGGTGGAGAAGAGATCCGTTACATAGTAGCCGTCTATGCGGCGTTCGATTCTTGCGTGTTTCCGGCTGATGGTATCGCCGGGAAGAATGATGTCTGCCTGGGAGCGGCTCTTGCCCAGAATCAGAAGGTCCTGCTCCAGTGTAATGTCCGGACTGCGGTCTTTCTGCAGGCTGACCAGTGTGGGAGATGGCCCTTGTGCGTGCAGAAAATGTGTCCGCTCGTCAGGGACGTTCATCGCGTCTTCGGCATACAGTTCTTTTCTGAGAGACTGGTAAAACCTGTCATCACTCTGGTCCTCCTCCTCGTCGAACCAGTAATTGCGCATCTCATTCGAGTGCTTTTCCATGGAAGAATGAATGATCCAGATCAGGGAGGCGCACAGAAATCCCATGCCGCAGATCTGGGTCAGATCCATCCGGAACACAACCGCTGCGGTGCATGCCGCAGAGAGGATGACAGCAGCCACAATCAGTGTCTTCTTTGAAACGGAGGCCTTCCGGCTCTGGCCGGAGCGCCTTGCGTCTGCTCTGTACGCTTTCTTTCTCCCAGATTGGATTCCCGCCCGTCTGCCGGATTTTGCTCCCTTTCGCCGGTTCGGCGGAGGAAGCTTCCTGACAGGTGAGGAAGAAGCGTCTTCATAGTCGAATCTGCCGGGACTGTATTCCGATCCGGTACCTCCGGCCGGGCCCCGGGCAGAAGAGGCGGAGTAAGAACCGGATCCGGAAGTGGCGGAGGTTGAATTGTGTCCGGGGGAAAAGCGCTGAGACTCAGCGGAGTATGTACCGGATCCGGCAGCCGGAGATTCTGCGCCGGAAAAAAGCTTCGAAAGGATGTCAGACAGATCGTAGGATTCGGCAAAGACCTGGTTGTAGAGCGAGTAGGCCAGCGCCGCGGCCTGCTGGTCAGTGTGGTCCGTTTTTTTCAGGAGGAATTCCGACAGGAGGCGGACAGAATCCGCCTCCCTGGAGGAGATATGAGGAATATAGCAAAGCAGCACCTCATCACCGCCGGCGCTCAGGAAGATACAGTCCGGATCCAGGTACAGGTCCCGGACACTCATCAAAAGAGCAGGCATCTTCGCGGCGGTATCCCGGACGGCGGACAGGATCTTTCTCAGATCACTGCCGGAGAGCGGGGTATGCTGAAACCGGGAGGAGATGCTGGCGCAGGCGGTCACGTCTGCCCGAAGGCTCTTCTTTCCGTCCTTGCCGAAGACGGTGAGCGGAAGAACGCCCGGCAGCCTGCCGCGTAGGGCCATCTGCAGAACATATTCATCTTCGTCGATCTCAAGTTCTCCGGGAACAAGGTAGACCCGGTCGAGTTCCCTGACATATTCCATCTCCATATCAACTTCCGCCCTTCAACATAGCACTGACATATTCCAGTCCCCGGATTTTTCGGATCACGTCCGCCGGGTACAGAAGCGGCCGCTTTGCCAAAGCTCCCGTATCCAGACGGCTTTTTCCGAACCAGGATGCAAGAAGTCCCGGGAGGGACATGCCTGCGCTGTAGGAAGCAGACACCTGATCCTTCTTTACGCTGACTTTCGAGGAAACCTTTTTGGACGGCCCGGTCTGTTTCTCCATCTTCCCGGCCATCCTGGAAAGCCTGTTGTTTCCGCTTTTTTTCCAGCTGTTCAGATCCGCCTGCGCAGTAACCTGCTGCGCAGCCCCGTTCAGGACCCCTTTGTCGTGCAGAAAGAAACCGTAATAGAGAATTGCAAGCAGAACAGGCAGGATCACGGTCATCAGAAGCGCGGCTTCCACCGTGAAGCCGGCACGAAGAAACTGCTTCCGGTACAGACGAAAGTACTTCAAGTGATCACCTCCGTGAGCAGCATGCCGACGTGTGAGGGCACCGGAATTCAAAGGATCACCTCCGCGATCAGCATGACGATGTGCGAGGACGCCAGAAAAGGAAGAAACGGGAGACTGTCGCTGCGGCGGATTCTCTTCAGGAGCAGGAGGACCATGCAGAATACCGCACAGAAGACAAATGCAGCCGCCAGGGCTGCCATGATCCGCTCCGGTCCGAGCGCTGCGCCGCAGGCCATTGCCGCAAAGCCGTCTCCCGTTCCGACAGATGCCCTGAAAACAAGCGAGAGAATCAACAGAACCGCGCCCGGAATAAGTCCGGCAAGAAATGCCGCGGCAGACAGATCCTGCAAAAACAGATGCAGAACGCCGGACAGGAGAAGAAAGGCAGGGGATGCCCAGGCGGGGATGGTCTTCGTCTTCACATCACTTACAGACAGCAGACTCAGAAAGATACATGTCAGCAGCAGGCAGATGTTCATGTTCCTCTTCAGCCTCCCCTTGCCTTGCGGCAGTCCTTGCACTCATGCATATGACCGCAGTCATCCTTGTCGACTTCATGCACGGTTCTCTTCAGACTGGGACAGTTTACGCTGGTGTGCCAGCAGTTCCCGTAAGGGTCCACGTAATACTGGTCGGTGGAATGATTGCCGCAGTATGGACACTTTTTGTACTTTCCGCCGCTGGTATTACGCGCGTTCTTCAGCTGCTTTTCTGTCACGGGGATGATCGTCACCTTCAGATGGGAGCAGTCCGGATTCGTATGATAGACACTTCCGTGCTCCGTGACATAGACGGTATGGTGATCCTGATTCTCCTCTTTCTTGTCCTGCTGTTTCCCGGAATGTCCTTTCTTCCCGCCCCAGCCGCGGACAACCGCTTTCTGTACGAAAAAAGTAAAGGGGAGGGAGATCAGCGAATACTTCGGTTTCGGCTGATAGGAAAGCACCAGGCGGATGGAATCATTCTCTTTGAGATAAGAGGAATTCAGGAAGCTTGCGTTGCGGACAGCGTCCTTGTCGGCAGCAGTGCTGATGACCCGGGAAGACGCCCAGGCGTCTGAAAGCGCTGCCCGGATGATGTGATTGGCGTCTCCGTATTCCTCTTTGTAGGCGGCAATCGCCATTTCCTGTGCCGTGGTTGTCAGCGAACCGGAATACTGGGCTGCGGTGCGCATCACACACGCGTACTGCAGCACGATGGCGGCAAGCACAAAGAAGACGGGCAGTTCCAGTGCTGCTTCAACTGTGAGGGACGCCGGGGAAAATGAGGTGAGAAAGGATGTCCTTCTTCCGGCACGATTCCGAATCGGAGAGAGTACGCTTTCCTTTCTATGAGATAAATGAGCAATGATTGCTGACACTTGGGTTATTCTATGGGTAATTGGAGAAATACGGCATCTTTTAAACGCAGGAAAGGCGGGGGCCTTATCCTTTCGACTGGAGAGACTCTGGGAAGATGCCGGGATCGTATATATGGCTTGTTGTTGATTCAGCTGATTTGACGTGCGTTGGAAGAACATCCTTTTTCACCTCACTTTCCGCACAGAATCATGCCGGGCAGCCGCGGTACACGAAACCGGATCAGGCCCGTGGACCGCAGCCTTTTTCTGAAGTCGGGAAACATCGGACATGCCATCGGCATCGCTGGTCTGAGACACCTGCATGGCTGCCGTCAGACTCCGCTGGCATCACTTGCTGCCTTGGACAGAATGTCCTTGACGATGGTTGTCACCTGTTTCTTGAAGATGACAACCAGAGAAATGAGCACGACGAGAATCAGTATGATCTCGACGACGCCGACACCGTCTTCATCCGCGACGACCTCGCGGACGTCGGAAGCGGCCTCACGGACCGCGGAGGAAACGGCGTCTTTCAGACGTTTCAACAGTTTCCACATGGACGATACCTCCTTTCTGTACAGATTTTCCGGAACACTCCGGCAGAGAACACGGGAATCCTTCTAATGGATGCGCTTCCCTCAGATCCTGCTGCCCGGTAAAACACATCAACGTAAGGTGAAGCATTCTGCCGGAGCGTCGGGAATACAAAGAAAAAGAAAACCATGGCCGGAACAGGCCGGAAAACAGAACAGAAACAGGATGATCCAAAGACGAGAGGTCAATGGAAAGACGGAAGGTTTATGGAGAGATTCAAAAGATAAATCAGATCAATGGATCAGATCAGTGCGCAGCCGGGACTGCCCCGGCAAGAAGCTTTATAACATGCTTCCGGGACTGCCGCAATCCAAAACCAAAGAAAAGGTCATTTTTCAGGGAACTGCACAGATTCCGGAAGAAAAGGCAGAAAGGTTTTGCGGTATTTCTGCAGCATGATACACATTTTGTGGAGCTTCGTGTGGTATGATGAAGTTTACAGGATTGCGGAAGCGCGAAGATGGATTCTTCCGCAATTGGCGAGTGGAGGAAAAAGCAGGAGAACAAGAGTGATTTTTTGCCCCGGCCGCTGTGACCTGGCGGCAGGAAACCCCGTCCTGAAGGACAGAAGGAAACACTATGGAAGACGTCAGAATCATAGAGCTGTTCTGGGAGAGGTCCCAGGAAGCGATTGCACAGACGAAGACGAAGTACGGAAGGCTGATCTACTCGATCTGCATGCGGATTCTCAGGATCGCTGAGGATGCGTTCGAGTGTGAGAACGATACCTATCTGAAGGCATGGGATTCCATGCCTCCTCAAAGACCCGACCACCTGAGCGCCTACCTGGGCAGGATTGCGAGGAATCTTTCCCTGGACCGCTATGAGAAAGAGCATGCCCAGAAGAGAGGCGGAGCCCAGATTCCTCTGGTGCTGGATGAACTGGAGGAGTGCATTCCGGGCATGTCGGGCGACGGCCTGCCGCTGGAGCTGAAGGATCTGCTGAACCGGTTCCTGGAAAGCCAGTCAGAGCGCGCAAGACTTCTGTTCCTGCGCAGATACTGGTTCGGGGACAGTGTGAAGGAGATCGCTGAGCAGTACAATCTTGGTGAGAGTCTGGTGAAGATGACGCTTCTGCGCAGCCGGAACGCGCTTCGCGCGCTCCTCGAACAGGAAGGGGTAAGCATATGAGCAGCGATAATAAAAAAAGAGAGCAGGCTATGGGGCTGCTTCGTGCGATGGGGGAAATTGATGACCGCTTCCTGATGGAGGCGATGACGGAACAAGAGACGCGTGCGCTGTCCGGCAGCCCGAATGCGGAACCTGCACAGGAAGAACCCGCGCAGGAAACCTCCGGCAAGACAAAATCCCACAGGAGCAGACTGCGCAGATACAGTACCTGGGCGCTGACCGCCGCGGCATGCCTGACGGTGGTTGTGATCGGGCGTTATGTCAGCGTGAACAGCATCAAGGAGAGCACAGATACGAAAGCACCTGTGGCCGTTCAGGAGAAGCTGACGGAAGAGCAGAGCAAAGACAGAGAAGCTGTCGCGGCAGGAGGCGCCATGAATTCTGCGGTGGCCGGCGTGGATAAAAAAGCGGAAGCAGCGGACTCGGTACAGGGGATACCGGTGGATGCAGCGGCAGAAGCTGCAGCGGGTGAGGAGCAGGAGGCTCCGGTGAGCGCAGCGGCGGAAGCAGCGGATGCGGCACCGGAGGCTGTGGAGGAAGCAGCGGACGATTACGAGGCGGAAGTCCCCCTGCAGGCTGCAGATGGAGCACCCGCCCAGGCCGCTGCAGAGGCAGAGCCGGAAGCGGCCCGGGCACCGGAGGAGCCGATGACGGCAAAGGGCGCCCAGGCAGCAGGCGCGGGCGCCGCTCTGACCATGCCGAATCCGTTCATTGATACGAAGACCCTGGAAGAAGCGGAAGAGGCAGCCGGATTTTCCATCACGCTTCCCGGGAGGAGAGAGGATTGCGACACCGTGCTCTACCGCGCCATGCCGGGTCAGATGATCGAGGTGATCTGTCTGGACAAGAATCAGCGGGAGCTGTACAGAATCCGCAAGGGAAAGAACCTGGAAGATGACATCAGCGGCGTGATGAACGAGACGGCCATCAGCGATACGATCGAATCGGACGATTTGAAGATCACGGTAGTCGGCACTGAGAAGGATCAATGGGAATATGCCGTCTGGACAGAGGATGCCCGGGACGGAACGCACTATTCCTATTCGATCTATGCAGATGGTGCGTCGCTTTCAGCGGAAGAATTCCTTCGCATGGCAGAGGAGATGATGTAACACCCGGCTTCGGGAAGTCTCGCACGATAAAGCGCGGGCATGCGGCGGTAATTCAGTCAACTTGTCCAAAAAAGGACGGTCTGCCCGGTGAAATGTCATGACATAGGAGAATGGTTATTTTCCCGGCGATACGGTATGATAAGGTTGGATACAGATTTGCATAAACGAATCACATCGCAATAGAAAGGGCCTTTGTATGACCTGGAATCTGAGTTTCAGCCTTGTGACCGCAGTAATGCTGTGCATTCTGCTTGGTTATTATGCGTTGTCTCCCAGGCTTCCGATCGTACTGAACCGGTTCTTTGTCTCACTGGCAGTGTTGGAGATGCTGACACTTGCTTCTGATATCATTTCCACCTGGATGGACATGAATTATCAGGATTTTCCCATATGGCTTCTGACTGCAGCGAACATGGTGTATTTCCTTCTCTATGTAACGAGAAGCTATGTGACATATGCCTATACGATTTCACTGGCAGGCAGCAGAAAGAAGATTCCTTCGTTCTATCGGGTGACTGGGGTCATTCTGGTGTCGCTGTTCTTGCTGGTGGTGCTGAGCAGTGTATTTACCGGCGCTGTCTTTTTCATCGATCAGGAGGGCTACCACAGCGGACCCTTCTACCCTGTCATCTATGTGCAGATGTTTGTCTTCCTGATCATGGGACTGCAGGTTCTGATCCGTTTCCGTTCAGGGATCCATGACAGTGTGTTTTACGGGATTCTTGCCAGCTATGCGATATTGCTTGCCGGCGGATTCTTCCGTCTTGCGTTCTCACATTTCCTCCTGATGGATACCTTCTACATGCTTGCCATCATGCTCCTGTATCTCACGATCCATAATGCCGACCTGAACCGTGAGAGCAGGACGATGCTCTTTGACTATCAGGCGTTTGAGCAGGTGGTGCGGGAACACCATAACGTTGGGATCCGGTATCATCTGATCGGATTCGTGAACTGCAATTATAAGGAGACGCGGCAGATTTACGGCGGTCTCCAGACAGATCAGGTGCTCGGCCAGATCGGGAAGTACCTGCGTGAGACATTCTACGCGAGCACGGTCTTTTATGAAAGAGCCGGGTGCTTCCTTGTCATGACTGAGGCGAAAAATATGCAGAAGTATGTGACATCGGATCTTCTTTCGAAGGCTGTCCAGAGGCTGAATGAACCATGGGACACGGGGGAAATAAAGGTATACCTTCATTTTGTGACCGGCCAGATGAGTTCGGACCTGGAAATACATTCTGTGGATCTGGAACTGGAGGCCATCCGGAATATCCTGGAGAAGGGGTCAAACGGGGAGATTGACCGTGACTTTGTCGTGGACCAGAGCATGATCAAAATGATCCTGCGCGAGTTTACTGTGAAAAAGGCGCTCAGCGAAGCCATCCGGAAAGATGAGATCATGGTCTATCTGCAGCCGATCATAGAAGCTTCGACCGGAAAAATCGTCGGCGCGGAGGCTTTGTCCAGGATTCAGGACCCTGAGCTTGGCATCATTTCGCCGGGTGAGTTCATCCCCCTGGCAGAGCATTCCGGCAGTATCATGCAGATCGGAAAACAGGTCCTGACAAAGACCTGCCGCTTCCTGAGCGAGCATGGGAAGGACCTTCCCGGTCTTGCATTTATCAACATCAATCTGTCTCCGATCCAGTGCATGGATCAAGAACTGGTGGAAACTTTCCGGGAAGTGCCGAAGGCTTATGGCGTGGAACCGTCCAGGCTGCATCTGGAGATCACGGAGGAGAGCCTGGTGGACACGGAGGTGCTCCGGGGACAGATGGAGCTTCTGGGACTGTACGGATTTGCATTTTTCCTGGACGATTACGGGAGCGGGTATGCGAACCAGTTCCGCATCAAGGCTTTTCCGTTCAGCGGGATCAAGCTCGACATGAGCATTGTGTGGGCGCACTTTAAAGACCCTGACACGATTCTGCCGAATACGATCAGCGCTTTCCTTGGACGCGGCCTGACGGTTACGGCGGAAGGGGTGGAGACTGAGGAAATGGCAAGGCAGCTGACGGAGATGGGATGTACGTATCTGCAGGGGTTCTATTTCTCAAAGCCGGTGCCGATGGAAGAATTTATCGAATATGTGAAGAAGAATGAGGAGATGAATCAGAACGATACGGATTCTTAACCGATAGAGAATCCCACAGCAGGAATGGAGCGGACAAGGAAAGACACAGATAAGGGATAGCACAGATCAGGAATGACGAAGAAAAAACGGCCGGGCAGCAGATGCTGTCCGGCCGAAGTCTGTGATTTGCCCAATTGCGAAGCCTGTGATTTACTCAATCGCGTTGATTGCTTCCAGCACGGCGTCGCGGATCTTCCCGTTGACCTCGTCAGCCTTTTCAGGCGTATCCTGCTTTGTGTAGAAGTAGAACTTGATCTTCGGTTCGGTTCCGGATGGACGCACCGCGAACCAGGAGCCATTTTCCAGGAAGAAACGAAGCACGTTGGAGGCGGGAATATCTTCATAGCCGTCCTTATAGTCGATGACATGGGTCACCCGGTAGCCGGCGACAGAATCCCAGGCGGAGGAAGCTTTCCCTGTCTCACCTGATGCCGGCTGCGCAGGAAGAATTCTGTCCGCAGGGAGATTTGACCGGACGCTGTCCATCATGCGCCGGATTCTCTGCGCGCCGGGAATTCCCTTCAGCACAAGGTTCGGCTCCGCCTCGGAATAGTATCCGTACCGCTTTCCCAGATCAGACAGAACCTGGAACAGTGTCTTGCCCTGCTTCCTGTAGTAGGCTGCCGCTTCCGCGACAAGCATGCCGGCACTGATGCCGTCTTTGTCACGGATTTCGGGGCAGGCTGCATAGCCGACGGACTCCTCATATCCGAACAGGTAGGAATAGCCATTTGCCTCCAGGAACGGAATGCGCCCGCAGATGTTCTTGAATCCGGTCAGTGCCTCAAACATCTTTACGCCGAAGGACGCGGCAATCTCTTCTGACAGGGAGGACGTGACGATGGACTTGACCATCGCGCCGTTTGCAGGAAGAGTCCCGGCATCGCGGTGCCCCTCCAGGATGTAATTGACCAGAAGATAGCCGGTCTGGTTGCCGTTGAGCGGCACATATTTCCCGTCATCGCTCATCAGCTCAATCGCGAAGCGGTCCGAGTCCGGATCGGTCGCCATCAGAAGGTCCGCGCCGATCTCGTATCCCAGCTTCTCGCTGAGGCGGAAGGCCTTGGGATCCTCCGGGTTTGGATAGCCCACCGTCGTGAAGTCCGGATCGGGATCCTTCTGCTCCGGCACGATATGGACGTTCCTGAATCCTCGTTCCTCCATCATCCTGGCAAATGGAATCGAGCCGGCTCCGTTAAGTGGGGTGTAGACGATCGGGATCGAGAGATCCAGCTCATCGCCCTCATGGATGGCGAGCGATTTGACCATGTCGAGGTAGATGCGGTCCTCTTTCTCTCCGAGCAGGGTGATCTTCCCCTGCGCGATCAGGTCTTCATATTCAGAATAATCGATATCACAGTCGGTGAAATAATCCAGCTTTTCGATGCTGTGCATCATGCCGTCCGCGACTTCAGCGCTGACCTGGCAGCCATCGTCCCAGTAAACCTTGTAGCCATTGTATTCAGGCGGGTTGTGGGAAGCGGTGATGTTGATGCCGGACACGGTGCCCTTCACCCGGATCAGGCAGGCAAGTTCCGGTGTGGCGCGCATTTCCGGAAATGTGTATACCCGGATGCCGGCACGCGCAAGGATACAGGCGGCAAGACGGGAAAATTCCTTCGAGAAATGCCGCGGGTCATGCGCAATGATGACGCCCTTGTCCATCGCCTCCGGACCGGCTGCCTTGATATAATTCACAATTCCTCTGGTGGCACGTCCCACTGTATAGACATTCATGCAGTTTGTGCCTGCCCCTGTGACGCCGCGGAGCCCGGCGGTACCGAAGACCATGTCCTGGGAAAAGCGCTCAGCCATGTCTGTCTCATCCTGCGCCATCGCCTCCAGCTGGGGGCGGAGCGGATCGTCCATGGGGACATGTTTCATCCAGATATCATACCTATCCCTGTAATCCATATGACTTTCCTCCTGTGTCATCCACACAGCCTGAAAACGACTCCGTCCTGTCCGGAGCGTGTCAGACTGTACTGGTTTAAACGTTATGTCCATTATAGATGATCAGGCAGGAAAACGCCATCTGAAAAGTCTGCGGCAGCCGAATGTGGTAGCAGGCGGCAAATGTGTGGTATCATAAACAGGATCGTTTTTACTTCTGAGTCAACTACCACGCACCTAAAGGTACGTGGCTTGCGGCTCCCCTGTAGTTCGT
>CAMIVF010000011.1 GCA_946401715.1 uncultured Clostridia bacterium
TTCTATGCCAGAAAGGAGCTGTCCGGCAGCCACATCATCAAAAGGGTCATGCTCTGGATTGCAAAGTATGAGTACGGCATCTATATAGTCCATCTGGTTCTCATCGTTAACCTGCTGGAATATTCGACGATTGTGAAGAAGC
Source organism: uncultured Clostridia bacterium (assembly GCA_946401715.1). Taxonomy (GTDB): domain Bacteria; phylum Bacillota; class Clostridia; order Lachnospirales; family Lachnospiraceae; genus Porcincola. Next base: position 143 of record CAMIVF010000011.1, read on the forward strand.
TCTCGGCTTATCCTGCCGCGAAGTATATTGTATTTCCGGTTCTGGCGCTGTTGTTCGGGTGGCTTCTGTCAAAATGCGCCGACTCGATCCGGTCCTGCCTGAATGCAAAGAAAGCTGCATAAGGACTAAAGGGGCGAAGCGCGGAAAGTACCCGAAAAGAAAGACAATCGCCGGAACGCGCCGGCGATTGTCTTTTCATACAGATAAATGGAGTAGACGAGAGTCGAACTCGTGTCCGAAAGCCGGTCCACCGTCCTTCTACTATCGTAGTCTGCTGTTTCAGATTCCCCCCACCGTCCGGGAGCAGACGCTCTGGCGGCCTCGGTAGCTTCATATTACGCCCGCGTGCTCAAAGCTTTGCACGTGTCGTTTCCTGCATCATCGATGCCCGTATCACAAGGTGCAGGTGCCCTGTGGCGGACAGCCGCAGCTAATTAAGCCGCAGCGAGCTGATAATTATTGTCAGCGTTTATATTTAGGTTGGAATTTAACGCATCGCCCTGCGGATAGCTTCTCCGGATTCACAGCCCCCGTCGAAACCTTTACTACCCCATGTTTACAGCTATATGGCTGGAGCAAAAGGTGCTTTTGACTCCAACCTCATTGTATGCATTCCGGCCGTGCCCGTCAAGACAGGCCAGACTACCGGTTGTACTCCTTGAACGCCCGCTCCATGTCACGCCTGGCGTCCTTCTTCGCGATATCCGCCCGCTTGTCATAGAGCTTTTTGCCCCGGGCCAGTCCGATCTCGCACTTGGCCAGGCTTCCCTTGAAATACACCTGCAGCGGAACAATCGTATATCCCTGTCTGGTGGAAGCGCCCGTCAGCTTCTGAATCTCTTTCTTATGGAGCAGAAGTTTCCTCGGGCGAAGCGGGTCTTTGTTGAATATATTGCCCTTCTCATAAGGACTGATATGCATGCCGTTGATAATCGCTTCCCCGTTAGAGATGGTAATAAAGGATTCCTTGATGGAACACTTCCCCATTCTCAGAGACTTCACCTCTGTCCCCGCCAGAGAGATTCCTGCCTCATACTTCTCTTCGATAAAATAATCGTGATACGCTTTTTTGTTATTCGCGATCAGCTTTACCGGCTTCTTCTCCATCTTACTCTCCAACGGATATACCTCCCGACGGAATGATGCATGCTCCGCCGGGAGGCTCCATATCTTTTTTACATTCCCGAAGACGGTTCTCAGAAGTCTCCGTCTCCATTGCCGCCGAAGAATCCGCCGAACGGATCCGGGATCGGCTGCAGCTGGTCGCCCTCCTCTTCAGCAGGCGTCTCAGAAGAAGCCTTCTTCAGTCCTTCCGGCGCCTCTTCCAGGGTGACCTGCACTGTCTGCTCTTCATATCCGCCGGAGCCCTGCCGCATGATGGTCACATCTACCGTCTCGCCCGCCGCATAATAGGTGATCTGGCGCAGGAGCGTCTCCTTGGAATCAATCGTAATGCCGTCAAATCCGGTGATGATGTCACCCTTTTCCAGTCCGGCCTTGTCGCCGGCAGAATCCTTCGTCACCTCATAGACATAGGCACCTTCCGGAATGTTGTAGAATTCGCTGGCCTCGGAGGAGACCGCCACGACCGTAATTCCCATGTAGCCATGCTCGTCCAGCGCGTCTCTCGTCTCACGGTTAATCAGATCCTGCAGAACCGGAATCGCCGTGCTGATCGGGATACCATAGCCAACGTTGTCGCCGCTCAGATAACCTGCATTGAAGATACCGATGACTTCGCCCTTTGAGTTAACAATCATGCCGCCGCTCTGGCCCTGGTTCGCGGCACCGTCTGTCTGGAATTCATGGAAGACAGAACCATCCTCAACCGTAATCTCGCAGTCAAGCGCACTCACGATACCGGAGGTAACGGAGATGCCTTCCCCGAGCGTGTTGCCGATCGTGATGGCAGACTGTCCGACCTTCAGATTATCGGAACTTCCGAGCACCGCAATCTTCAGCTGCTTCAGAACGTCTTCCTTCACATCGTCCAGGTCAACCGCAATGACGGCCAGATCCGTCTTCGGATCGGTTCCCTTGACCTTCGCGGAAGCAAGCAGGTCCTCTTCGTCCTCGGCGTCTACGGAAAACTCAACCGTGACTTCCGTCGAATTCTCCACCACATGATTGTTGGTCGCGATCAGCAGCTCGTCGTCATTCTGTGCGATAATAAAGCCGCTGGCAGCGCCCTGGGTCTCATACTGCTCGGACCTTCCGAACAGATCCATCACTTCCTGGACACCCTTCTCCGTGACCATGACGACCGACGGCATCACCGAGTCGACAACGCCTGAAACATCGATGGCTGTCACCAGCGCCTCGTCCGTCTTCGTTGTTTCCAGCTGCGCGTGGGACTTCTTCTCCGTCTCCTCTTCCTTCGCTTCCGTCTCGGGCGCCTCGGTTTCGGAAACTGACAGGCTCGTCTCTTTGTCTTCTGCGTATACGGCTGGTGCAAGCTGGCTGAGGGCCATGGCTCCTGCGATGATCGCTCCCGTCAATCCTGCTGCAAATTTCTTCTTCATGGATCATTTCCCCTTTCATTCAACCGGTCCTTGTCATGCGGGCCGTTTCTTACATCTGTTGTTTTCAAGGCATTCAGAACGGATCCTTTTTTCTGCTGCCCTTTGACTGATTCAAAGGATAACGTCCAGTTGTGTTCCAAATGTGAAAACCGGCATGGGAAAATGTGAAAAAACTGTTATCAGTTATCTGTGCTCCAGCAGACTCTTTCCGGTCATTTCCTCAGGCTGCTCCATGCCCATCATCTCGATCAGCGTCGGAATGATATCGCACAGCGCGCCGCCTTCCCTGAGCTTATAGTCCGGGTCATAATTCACGAGGATAAAGGGCACCGGATTCGTGGTATGCGCGGTCAGCGGTTCGCCGGTCGCATAATCCACCATCTGCTCCGCGTTTCCATGGTCAGCAGTGATAAACAGCTGTCCGCCCACCTCGACGATCGCGTCCACAACTCTGCCGACACAATGATCGACGGTCTCGATCGCCTTGACGGCTGCCTCCTCGACGCCGGTATGTCCTACCATGTCGGGGTTTGCGAAGTTCGTAATGATGACATCATACTTCCCGGACTTGATCGCTTCGACAAAACGGTCGCAGACCTCGGGTGCGCTCATCTCCGGCTGCAGGTCATAGGTCGCCACCTTCGGGCTCTTGACCAGGATGCGGTCCTCTCCCTTGTTCGGCTCTTCCACACCGCCGTTGAAGAAGAAGGTGACATGCGCATACTTCTCCGTCTCCGCGATACGGGCCTGCGTCATATTGTGCTGCGCCAGGTATTCGCCGAAGGTCTCGGTGATCTCCACCTTCGGAAATGCGATTTCCTTGTTCGGAATCGTGACGTCATAGTCGGTAAAGCATGCGTAGAAAACCTGCTTTCTCGGTCCTCTGTCAAACTTGTCGAAATCATCGATGCAGAAGCAGCGTGTGATCTCACGCGCACGGTCCGGACGGAAGTTGAAGAAAATGATGGAATCGTTGTCCTGTATCGTAGTGACAGGCTTTCCATCCTCCATCACGACAGCCGGGATGACGAATTCATCCGTGACACCCTGCGCATAGGAGTCCTTAATGGCCTGGACGCCGCTCTCGGCCGGAACACCCTCGCCCAGCGTCAGGGCGCGGTATGCCTTCTCGATTCTGTCCCAGCGGTTATCACGGTCCATCGCGTAATACCTTCCGGATACAACGCCGATCTTCCCGACGCCGATCCGATCCATCTCATCCTGCAGCTGCTGCGCATACTCCGCGCCGCTGTCAGGCGGGGTATCGCGTCCGTCGAGGAAGCAGTGGACAAACACCTTCTTCAGGCCATGCCTCTTCGCCATCTCCAGCAGCGCATACAGATGCGTGTTGTGGCTGTGTACGCCGCCGTCAGACAGAAGTCCGTACAGATGCAGCTGGCTGTCATGCTCCTTGACATTGTTGATCGCTTTGAGAAGGACTTCATTCTCAAAAAAGTCGCCATCCTGGATTGCTTTGGTAATCCGGGTCAGGTCCTGATAGACGATACGGCCGGCTCCCATGTTGAGATGTCCGACCTCAGAGTTTCCCATCTGCCCGTCCGGAAGCCCGACAAAAAGTCCGCTGGCCTGCCCCGGAACAAACGGGTATTCCTTCATCAGCCGGTCCATCACAGGCGTATTCGCCATCGCGACTGCGTTATGCTCTTTGACCGGATTCAATCCGTAGCCATCAAGGATCATCAAAACAGTAGGTCTCTTACTCATAAACTGCTCCTTCCCAAATAGAAACGCTTTGCCTGCAGATCAGTATTGCTATCAATAAACACGGATCATCGTCGCCACCTGGTGCACCACGCTGCTTGATTCCAGAATCAGCAGGGCGTCCTTAATATGACGTTCCTTCACATTGCTGGTGATGATGACCAGTTCCGCGTTATTATCGATTTTATTTTTCTGGATTACCTGCTCGATGGAAACGGAATTGTTTCCGAAGATACTGGCAATTGTCGCGAGTACGCCCGGCCTGTCTTCCACTTCCATCCGGATAAAGTAGCACGATCTCGTGTTCTCTGCCCGCTTGATGGGAATGGACCGGTACACATTGTCCCTGGTCGCACCCTGGGTATGTCCGGCAATGCGGCGCGCGACGGAGAAAACATCTCCCATGACCGCACTCGCGGTCGGCATCTCACCTGCTCCCTTGCCGTAGAACATCACGTCTCCCACCGCGTCGCCGTCCACATAAACCGCATTGTAGGAGCCGCTGACGGAGGCAAGCGGATGATCCTCCGGGATCAGCATCGGGTGCACCTTCACCTCGATCCCCTCCGGTGTATTGCACGCCAGGGCGATCAGCTTGATGACACGGCCCAGCGTCTTCGCGTAGGATATGTCCTTCGATGTAATCCTTGTAATCCCTTCCGTATAGACATCCCGGAACGTGACTCTGGAGTGAAATGCAATCGTTGCCAGGATGGCGATCTTCCGGCCTGCGTCATATCCCTCCACGTCAGCCGTCGGATCCGCCTCGGCATATCCCAGCTCCGTTGCTTCCGCCAGAGCATCGGCATAGTCCATCCCTTCCGTGGTCATCTTGGTGAGAATATAATTCGTGGTGCCGTTCACGATCCCCATGATCCGGCGGATCTCGTTCGCCGCCAGGCTGTTCTTGAGCGGACTGATGATCGGAATGCCGCCGGCTACAGCTGCTTCGAACCGCAGCTCTACATGATTCTCTTCCGCGATCTGCAGCAGTTCTCCGCCTTTGTCCGCGATCAGATCCTTGTTTGCCGTGACGACACTTTTACCCGCCTCCAGTACGCTCCTGATATACGTGAAAGCCGGCTCTATGCCGCCCATCAACTCTACGACAATATCGATCTTCGGATCTTCCAGAATCCGGTCAAAGGACGTCGTCAGCACCTTCGGATCGTCCACTTCGTCTTTGTGCTTTTCGATATTCCGCACCAGGATCGCGTCGATATGAAGCATCGTATTCAGCTTCTGCAGCATCTCACCCTTCTGGCGCTGCGTCAGCTTATACACACCTGCTCCGACCGTTCCCAGTCCCAAAAGTGCCACATGGATTCCTTCTTTTGTCATACCTTTATTCCTTCTGTTCCGCATTTGTACTGAATTGCGCAATCATTATATACTCTCGAATCCACAGAAAGCAACCTTACGCAACGATGTTCCTCATCCAGACATTCTTTTTCACCAGAACGTATCCGATCACGCATTTGATCAGGTCAGCCGCATGGATGATCGCGAAGATTCCGATCACATGCATACTTGTAAACCGGCTCAGCACGAACGCCAGCGGTACGCTGACCAGGCACATGAAAACACTGTCGAACAGGAAGGTGATGATCGTCTTGCCGCCCGAGCGGATCGTGAAATACGTCGTATGCAGAAACGCCTCCTTCGGCGTTGCCAGTCCCTGCACGATCAAAAACAGCATCGCCAGCTTCTTTGCTTCGTCATTGGTATTATAAAGCTGCGGAAACAGGGGCGCACTCACGATCATCAGCACCATCAGAAGACAGCCGATGAATACGGACGCTGCGATGATCTTCGTATCTGTATCCTTTGCTTCCTTCATTTTCCCTGCGCCCAGAAGCTGCCCCACGATGATGGCAACCGCGTCTCCCAGCGCGATGAACGCAATGTTGAAGACATTGTTGATGGTATTCGCGATATTCTGCCCCGCGACCGCATTCAGCCCCCTGAGGGAATATGCCTGGTTCAGCAGGAAGATTCCTGTCGCCCACAGTGTCTCATTGATCAAAAGCGGCGCTCCTGTCACGAAAAACTGCCGGACAGTGGAAAGCGGTATCTTCATCGTCCGGTAGATGCCCCGGATAAACGTATGAATATGGCTGTGGGTATGCATCCATATCACGAGGATCATGCATTCCACCACCCTGGAGATTCCCGTCGCGATCGCAGCTCCGTACACGCCCATTGCCGGAAAACCAAGCTTTCCGTAGATCAGCAGATAGTTGAACGCAAGATTCACAAAGACCGCCGCCAGACCCGCGTACATGGGGATCATCGTCTCTCCGCACTCCCTGAGCGTGCTCGAATAGGTAAAGGAGACCAGAACCAGCGGCATGGAGAAAAAGATGATTCTCATATAGCCCAGCGCATAGCGCAGTGTAGCCTGAAGGTCTCCGCCGTCACTGCTCTCGTTCAGGAACAGGCCGACCAGGTTCTCTCCGAAAAAATGCATGATAACAATCGCTGTAACCGTAATGATCAGCCCCAGCCACAGCTTGTAGCGAAACGTATGCCGGATCCCATTGTCGTCCTTGTATCCGAAAAACTGCGCGGTAAAGATTCCTGCGCCGGACTGTCCGCCGAACATGCACAGGAAATAGATGAACATGATCTGGTTCACGATCGCCACGCCGGACATCTGCTCCGTTCCGATGCGTCCCACCATGATATTGTCCAGAAGGTTCACAAAATTAGTGATGCCGTTCTGCACCATAATCGGTACCGCAACGCTCATCAGCATCACATAAAAGGCCTTATCGCCGATGTACTTTTCCCTGAGCTTTCCCATACTGCTGCCGCCTTGTTCCTGATATTCTGTCTCCGCGCGTCCTGGCTGCCTGCCATGGCAAGGCCGCCCCGGCACAGTCGTCAGTATACTATAGCGGCTTCATGCGGCGATTTCAACCTGATTTTTCCCTCGAATGCTTCGCATACAGGCACGCGCGCATGCTCAGGCTTTCTCATGCAAAACCCGGATACGGCGTACCGTATCCGGGCAAGTCTGCCGCCGGCAGACGTGATCGTTTCGGATGATTCTTTACTGCTGGTAGCCGCCGCACAGCAGATGCCGGATCGGCGCATCCTCCTCAATCTTCTGGAACTCCACATGTGGATTGAAGTGATTGTCGTTCGCATCGTCGTTGCACCGGGAAACCTCGCCGACGATCAGGTCGCCGTCCTCCTCCACCGCGCAGAACGCATGGTAGATGTACGGCCCAAGATAGATGGAATCGCCCGGCTTGATATCCACATATCCGCCCGCTTCCACGGTAACAGGCTGTCCGTCGATCATCACGTGGACATCCCCCTTGAGATCCTTCTTGTAGCCGTCGAACTCCGGCGTCGAATTCCACAGATAAACACGAAGCGTACCGCCCGCACGGTTGATGATGTCCTCGCTCTTGAAATAGTGGAAATGGCACGGAAGCAGCTGTCCTGCCTTCATGATCAGGAATTTCTCGCAGTACACTCTTCCGGTTTCCGGCTTGTCCTGCTCCCCGTTGCGGATCGTGAACAGCACGCAGCCGACCTTGTCAAAATCGCCGGAATTGTAATCCGTCACATCCCAACCCATCGCGACCTTGCGCATATATGCGGTCGAATCCTTCTTATCCTCCCAGTCCTGCGGCGTCCAGTACGCGAACCCGGGAAGCGCTACATGCATCTTCTCACACAGCTCGATTGCCCAGTCAATGTTTTTGTCAATCAAAGAACGTTTCATAATGTATTACCCTCCTGCCTGTTATTCATTCAGTTCTGAAACAGGTGACAGCGTCAGCCTGTGATATGGTACGAAATCAGGAACGGCTCCTTCCGTTGATCGCCATATCCAGCATAACCGTACCGATGATGATCATGCCTCGGATAATGGACTGCCAGTTCGCGTCGATGCCGATCATCGTAATTCCGTTGTAGATAAAGCCGATGATGAAGATACCGATCAGGCAGCCGGGCATCGTTGCGACACCGCCCGCGAAAGAAGTACCGCCGATAACGGAAGCCGCAACCGCGTCGGTCTCATATCCGACACCGATGTTCGACTGTCCGGAACCGGTCTTTGCAGACATGATGACCGCAGCCAGGCCTGCCATGAATCCGGAGATCGTATAGCAGATGATCTTGACACGGACGGAGTTGACGCCGGAGGCAATCGCCGCTTTCTCATTGCCGCCGACAGCCAGGATATAGCGTCCCAGCTTCGTCCAGTGGAACATCAGATACATGATGATGAACACGACGACAAAGATCAGGATCGGGAATGGCACAACCCCGAACAGTTTCCCATAGTAGATCTGCGTAAACGCAGAGTTGAACGTGATCGCGCGGCCGCCGGAAACAACCTGTGCGGCTCCGCGGATAACCAGCTGCATGGAAAGCGTGACAACGAACGCAAACATATTGAATCTCGCGATCAGGAATCCGTTAATGAATCCGAAGCAGGTCGCGACCAAGATGCCCACCAGAACGCCGGCAAAGATCGGCATTCCGTTGTTGGTGATCAGCTGTCCGAGGATAACGGAACACAAGGCCAGCTGGGCGCCGACCGTCAGATCGATACCGCCGGTGGTGATCGCAAGGCACATACCGAAGGTCAGAAGACCATTGATCGAGATCTGTGTACAGACATTCAGCAGGTTCGTTGAACTCAGGAACATCGGGCGTGCGATCGCGATGCCGATGATCATGAACAGCATGATGACGCTGACGCCGTATTTTGACATGAAGGTACGGAATCCTTCACTTTTAAAGAAACCTGTATTTCCTTTTGCTGCCATTTTACTTCCTCCTTTATATTCGATTACAATTCACAGTCCTCTCTCACAAAACAGAAACCGGCCGTGAACTGTAACTCTTATTCACCAAATTCTTTCGCGAGAATGCCTTCCTGATTGATGGCGCCGCTGTCGATCTCTTCCCTGCTCACTTCACCATTCAGTCTTCCTTCATGGTAGATGAGGATCCGGTCGCTCATACCCATGACTTCCGGAAGCTCTGAAGAGATCATAATGATCGCCATGCCTTCCTGTGCAAACTTTCCCATCAAAGCGTGGATCTCGGACTTTGCGCCGACGTCAACGCCTCGGGTCGGTTCATCAAGGATCAGGACTTTCGGATTCGCCATGATCCACTTCGCTATGACAACCTTCTGCTGGTTGCCGCCCGAAAGCGAGAACGCATTGTTCTCAATGGTCGGCGTCTTGACAGTCAGAAGCTTCGCGTATTCATTGCATTCCTGCTTCTCGCGTCTCTGGTTCAGAAGAAGTCCCTTCTGTCTGGACGGAAGATTCGGCAGTGAGATATTTTCACGGATCGAACGGAACAGGCACAGACCATAGTCCTTTCTGTCCTCATTGACCATCACGATGCCCTGATTGATCGCTTCGCGCGGGCTTCTGATCCGGATCTCCTTTCCTTCCAGGTAGATCTTCCCGGAATCCAGCTTATCCAGGCCAAAGATCGCTCTCATGGTCTCGCTGCGGCCGGAACCGACCAGACCTGAGAATCCGAGGATCTCACCGGCGTGGACTTCAAAGCTGATATCCGAGAAGCCCCTTCCGCACAGCCCTTCCACCTTGAATACGGTTTCACCGATCGGCACGGTAACCTTCGGAAAAACATTGGAAACCTCACGGCCGACCATCATCGAAATCAGCTCGGGGCGCGTGACGTTCTCCATGGAGCGCGCACCAACATAGGTACCATCCCGGAAGACTGCAACCGAATCGCAGATCTCGAAGATCTCCTCCATGCGGTGTGAGATATAGATAATGGCAACATTCTGTGCCTTCAGATCGCGAATCACCTGGAACAGATGATTGGTCTCTTCACTGTCCAGGGAAGAGGTCGGCTCGTCCATGATGATCATCCTGGCGTTACTGGAAACCGCCTTGATAATCTCAACCATCTGCATCTGGGCAATCGTAAGCTTCTTCATGACGGTGGTTGCCGGATACGGGAAATTAAAATCATCCAGAATCTTCTGTGCTCTTTCGTTCTGAGCCTTCTTGTTCAGGAAGATACCGTTCATGCTCTCCCGCTTCAGAAAAATGGACTCCGCAATCGTCAGATGCGGTTCCGGATTCAGTTCCTGATGGATCATGGAGATGCCTGCATTCATCGCGTCAACCGGGCTCTTGGCGGAATATGGCTTGCCCTCAAAGGTCATCGTTCCGGTATCCGGCTGATGCAGGCCGATGATTGCCTTCATCAGAGTAGACTTGCCGGCACCGTTTTCGCCAAGCAATGCAAGAACCTCTCCACGCTTCACATGCAGCTGCACGTCCCTCAGCGCCTGAGTACCGCCGAATGCCTTGGAGATTCCGGAGCACTCAAACACATACTCATCATTTTGTGTATTGTTCTTAGCCAACTTTTTCACCTCTCATCCTGTTGCTGCCGGAAAGGGAGTCTCCCAGATCCGACAGAGTCGCTTTCCGGCTCATACACAGACAGCCGGTAGATTTCGATTTCATCTGACAATCTGATCATACGCTGCCTGTAACCGTTGATGCTCCGGATACGGTCTGTTCTGACAGATCCTGTTCATGTACTGCTGCTCGGCTCCCTCCTTTCTGGCCTTACTCCCAGTGTCAACTCTTCCTTGTGTAAACGTTTTGTCCGACTTAATCATAGCAGGTTTGCACGCCGCCTACAAACGTATCTCCCAGACCAATTGTATAGCGGGGACGTTCCAGATATCTGGACGGCACAATCACTGCCTCATGTTTCTTTTCTACCCGGTGAATCCCGTCAAAGAACCGAAGTCCCTCCGCGCTCAGCGGAATATCGAGGCTCTCCCAAAGATCCTCCATGCTGCCGTAGCGTCCGCATCTTGCCCGCGTCGCACTCATCAGGTTGCCGACCGTCAGGCCCATTTCCATATCCACGCCTGACGGGCACGTGCCATAGAAGAGCGCGTAATCCTTCGTATGAAGAATGACACCCTCCGGGCCATACCAGGCAAGCATGTCTTCCAGCGCCTCAAGCACAGATGCCGGATCTGCCAGATCGACGCTGCACGAACGGCGTCTGGTCAGATCCGCCAGTTCTTCCTCATTGGTTCCGATCACGGTACAGTAAGGCCCCAGAGTCTGAAAGAGGATCTCCTTGACCTCCGGATTCATATAGAATGCGCCTTCCATATAGACCGGGATCGGACTGCTCTTTTGCCGGAGCTGAACCAGCATCTTTTCGATCTGCGCTGCCCGCTCCTTTATCGTTTCCGGATCGATGACCGCATCGAATCCGGCTGTTACCAGAGAAGAGATCTGTTCCGGATGCGAAGGCAGGTATTCCAGAAAGTCTTCCCTGATCGGAACAATCTTATGAATGCTGTCATAGAAAAAGATCAGACGGTTGGACAGCGGAATCTCTACTTCCCGTCCTTCGACACGTATGACGTCCCCTTTCGCAAACTGCAGAATGATATGATAAACCGGTGTCAGGCCGGACGCGCCTTCCATGACCGGAATCAGCTGATCCCCCGATACGACGCGCATGTCGGACTGGTTCAGCATCGCGCACACTTCCCGGCTCTGATCCGTCAGCGCAACGACCGCCGGAAAACCCGCAGTGGAAAGCGCCGCAGCAGCCTGCGCGCCTGTTCCGCCCAGCGCGCTCTCCATCTCAAAGCTCTCCATCAGCGTATTGCAGACGTCAACGCTGGTAATGTCAAAGTTCATACCCAGCCCATGGATCGCACAGTAAGCAGATATCCTGGCCAGATCCTGCATGTTCTCAATGCGGTCTCCTGCCTTCGCGGCAGGCTCCTGGCGCAGGAATCTGTCCATCAGCGCACTGAACGTCTCCGCGTTCCACTTCAGGACAACATCATAATTGCTTGTAAACGCAAGGAATGGTCTTCTCCCACTCTCCTTCCGGGACCGGATCTTCTCCGGCAGCTGCTCCAGATAGTCACGATAGCGATCTTTATAATGCATGGTACCCTTTCCTCAGACAACAGAACACCTTTCTGATGCACAGTCTCCTTTTGTCAAAGATCAGATCGTGGAGAGAAACTTCTCCATCTCATAGAGCGCAGCCCCGAAGGCAGACTCACTGATCTTGAAAACGCACGGCCTGATATAGGAGGCATCCTGGTCAAACAGGTCCAGCGCCCTGACCTCCTTCCGGATGTCTTCGATATAATCTCCCATAGCGCTGCCCACATAGCCTCCGATAATCACATCGCAGTCCAGCATCATATGAATATTATGAATCAGGAGCGCCACACTGTGAACGTATTCCTGCCATCTTCTGACTTCCCTGCTCCTTGCTTCCGACAGCTTCTCAAAGAAACGCTCCAGATTGTTCTCCTCAAGCTCTGCCAGCCTGAGTGCGCTGCAGTAAGGATCCGAGCAGCCCTTCCGGCCGCAGTAACAGCGTTTCCCGTCCGGAACCAGAATCATGTGACCGACCTCGCCGCTTCGGAAATTGTCCCCCTCCAGCAGCTTCTTCCTGTCATAGAAGCAGCCGCCTACCGTATTGTTCAGGGACAGGTAGAAGAAGTGATCTCCTTCCGATGCATGGAATCCTTCCGCAAATGCGCCGGCATTCGCGTCATTCATAAACCATGTCTTATACGGAATATGGGAAGCGATTTTTTCGAGCGGATAATCTTCCAGCCCCAGCACATGGGAGCGGTCGACCCGGTCTGTTCTTTCATTCACGATGCCCGGAACGGATACGCCGACGCCGAGGATCTTCTCCGGATCCAGATGATTCCGTTCTGTAAACTCCTTCAGAACCTGCTGCATGTTCCGGTAATAGTCTTCTTCATCCCGGAACGGAAGCCAGACTCTTTCCCGGTCTATATTGGCCCCGATCAGGTTCGTAAGAACCATTACGATGTGATTCCTGGTAATGTCTATGCCGACACTGCAGCGGTAATCCGCCACAACATTCACGGTCTTTGCCTTTCTTCCGCCTGTGGAATCCAGCACGCCCGTATCATACAGAAAACCGGCTTCCTGCAGCTCCCTTGTATTCTGAAGAACAGTCGGAAGACTCATATTCAGTGCACCGGCAATCATGGGGTTGGACGAACGGCCGTTTTTGCAGATGTACCTGAAAATACGGTTCCTGTTTTCCTTACGTATTGCCCTGTTAGTCCCTTTCTCCGCTGTCATAATACCAGTCCCCCATTACTGATCCTGATTCTCCGGAGGTTATCTCTGCAAGGCATTCTGCCGGAATGTCAGCTGTAGTTCAGGAACGCTTCTTCACTGTCATAGAAGTCGACACGAACCTCAAAGTCTCTCTCTTCCCCGGGTTCGATAAACGGAAGCTTCCCGGATTCCCGAAGTCCCTTTCTTCCATCCAACGTTGCGTTCATCGGTTCCAGCCCGAGAACATAGTCCTTCTCTCCCATCATCTTCCACTCTGTCAGATACGGAAGCTGCGCAGGATCAAAGCGGAGCCTGAGTCCTGCCCCTGCATCAGGATTAAAGATCCCGGCACAGGCCTCCTTGCCGTCAAACTCATGATAGTAACACTGCTCCTCAAACCCTCTGACCGGAGGGATCATCTGATCCCAGGTCTTAAGTCCCTCAGCCGCGTGCTCTGTTCTCGGAATCACCCTGTCGGAATTGACTTTGACAATGGACTTCTCACTCAAAAGCGGATACCCCATATTCATGTGATAAAGGATCAGCATCGGTTCCGTTCGGGATCCGATATTCCTTACCTTGTCATGAATCGTCATCGTGTTCCCTCCGACCGGGCAGCTGATCGTGCGTTCCAGCTCCATCTTCTGCCGGAAAATGTGCATCTCGGGAACCCGTGCGTGAATCTCGATCATCTCTTCTGAGGAAGTGTACCAGATCTGATCCGCCGGCTGGTTTCCGATCATTCCGTGCAGCGGAAGATCCTCGTCCCCGTCCGTCTGCGGGATTCCGATATTGGTAAGGCCGCAGGTTGTCAGGAATCCGCAGTTGAATGTTTTGAGGAAATGATCTCCCCGGTCGTCATAATAGCTTGGCCCGGCGTATCCGCCGACGCCCATATAATTCAGGTTCACTCCCTTATAGGAAAGCCTGGAAATGTCTGCACACCGATCCGCGGAAACAGTGAATTCCACTCCGCTTCCATTCCTGACCTGAATGAGGCGCATGCCTTCACCCCTTCCGCCGATCAGCCGATGCTCTTCCACACCGAAAAACTGGGTACTGTGCCCATAGTAATTGCGATCAAACATATTCCTGCCCTCCCTGCTCATTCTCATGACAAACCCGTCAAAAACCGGTCACGAATTGTTACGCGCTGCACGCTCACACTATCACAAATACAGGAAACGGGGGACCGCCCATAGGGCGGCCCCCCGTCTTTCACTCGAAGTGTTTCCGAGTTCTCAGCCCCTGAATCATCAGGTATTCAGCCAGAATCTGATTACTTCAGATAATCGCCAACGTTCTCCTCGGTGATCATAACGAACGGAACAGTGACGTTCTTTGCGCACTTGCCTTCGTTGATAACCTGGACAATCGTGTCGATGCCGGCTGTCATCTGGCCTACGCCATCCTGAAGAACGGTGCCCTTCAGTTCGCCGTCTCTGATCATCTCAAGCGGATGCTGGTTGCCGTCAACACCAACGCAGATGATGTCGCTGCGGCCCATGCTGTTGCAGGCAGTCTGTGCTGCGGAAGACATATCGTCGTTGTCGCAGATGATTGCTACGAGCTCATCACCGTACATTCCGATGTAGTTCTCAGCTGCGGTCGCCGCCAGGTCACCCTTCCACTGGGTATCTTCGTCACCAACCATCTCGAATTCCGGATGCGAATCAAGAATGTTGTGCATACCTTCGGTTCTCTGAATCTGTGCGCTGTTTCCAAGAACGCCGTTGCAGTGCAGGTACTTGCCGCCATCCGGGCAGTTGTCCAGGACCCACTGTCCAAGGAGCTCACCAGCGTAGACATCGTCAGATCCGCAATAGGTCAGAGCAACATCGTCGGTGCTTTCGGTCTTGGAGTTGACAACGATAACATTGATGCCGGCCTCAGCCATGGAAGTGACTGCCGGATCGGAAGCAACTGCTTCGCAGGGAAGGATGATGACAAAGTCACAGCCCTTCGCGATACAGTCCGCAGAACGGTCAATCTGAGTCGGTCCATCAGTGTTTCCATCAAGGATGCCGGTCCACTCATCAATGACGCCATCCTCAACCATCTGATCCAGTGTCTTCTGTGCATAATCGTTGATCGGGCCATGGAACGGGTCGGTCAGGTTCTTGGAGACATAGCCGACGATGATCTTTCCGTCACCGTTCACATCGGCAGTCGCCTCAACCATCTCAACTTCTCCCGCTGCTTCTGTCTCATCCGCAAATGCAGTGAAAGACATGCTAGCTACCATCGAGAATACACAAGCCAGGGCCAACAGTTTCTTTTTCATAAGCAATCCCTCCTTTTTTAGGTCCCTTTACAAAGGGCTTTTACTTTCACAAATATGATACCTCACGCCTCATCATGTGTCAACAAGTTCTTTTCTGTTTTGACGAAAAGAAAGGGGCATGAAGCTGTTTCCTTTATCGATTTCGCAAGAAAATCCCGTCCAAAAGCAGCCATACTCCGTCATTTATCCGTCACTTGCCTGCCGCCCGCGCCGCATCCATGGCATCCCGGATCAGCACGTCAAACCGGTCTGCCTGCCATGCAGAGCGCCCGACAAACAGCCCGTCAACCGACTTCTGGCTGATCAGCTCTCTTGCGTTCCCCGGATTCACGGAACCACCGTACAGGCAGGGGATCTGCTCTCCCGCGTCAGGGAAGATCTCCTTCAGGCATTCCTTCATGACATCATGCATCTGCCCGGCATACTCCGCGGAAGCAGGGATTCCATTGACACCGATCGACCATACCGGCTCATAGGCAACCCAGATCCTGTCTGCAAAGGACGGATCAATCCCATGCAGTCCGATCTTCATCTGCATGCGCAGAATCTCAGGGCTGATCCCGAACTCCTTCTGCTCCATCGTCTCACCGATGCACAGAAGCGCACGCATCCCGTGCTCCAGCGCGCACTTCACCTTGCGGTTTTCCTCTTCGTCCGTCTCGCGGAATACATGCCTGCGCTCCGAGTGTCCGACCATCACCAGATCCATGCCGACCTCGTTCAGCATCAGCGGGGAGATCTCACCCGTATACTGTCCGGTCTCCTCCCAGCCCATATTCTGCGCGCCGAGAAGGCACAGCCCGTGATCCGTCTGCCTGGACGCATCTTCCAGGGAAGTATAGGAAGGAATGATGAAAAGCGTGATCTCATCCCTGCTGATATCCTTCGTGCGTTCTGTCAGTTCCTTCAGATAATCCAGCGTCTGCGAGATCGTCTTATACATCTTCAGGTTGGAACCAAAATAAAGTCTTTTTCCCATATTGCCCCTTCTTTCTTTTGCTTTTCAAGTCTGCCTCTTATACAGATACAATAATCCGGCTGCCTGTCATGAATGGCTGACGATTCCGTGCCCACCGTCATACAATCAGGAAGAACTTCACCAAGAACAGCGCGGAAATGATGTAGGTCAGTACAGAGATTTCCTTTGCCTTGCCCGTCATGAGTTTGATCACCGTGAAGCTGATCATGCCGATTCCGATGCCGTGTCCGATGGATCCGGAGATCGGCATCGCGAGCAGCATCAGCGCCACCGGCGCTATCTGGCTGATATCATTCCAGTTGATCTTCTGCAGGCCGCTGAGCATCACAACACCGACATAGATCAGTGCGGCAGAGGTTGCTGCAGGCGGAATCAGTGCGGCAATCGGCGCGATGAACATGCAGCCAAGGAACAAAAATCCAGCCGTCAGTGCAGTCAGTCCTGTACGTCCTCCGGCTTCCACACCTGCCGCAGACTCGACAAAGGTCGTGACGGTGGAAGTACCGGTCAGCGCGCCGGCGATTGTTCCGACAGCATCAGAAAGCAGCGCTTCCTTCATCTTCGGCATGTTGCCCTCGTCGTCCACCATACCGGCACGGCTCGCCGTACCCACCAGCGTGCCGATCGTGTCAAACATGTCAATCATGCAGAATGTGATGATCAGGGTAACTGCAGTGAACAGGCCGATACTGAAGAAATCGCCGAAATCGAACTTGAACAGCGTCAGTTCCACCATATCCTTTACCGGCGGGACAAAGGAAGCCCCCTGCAGAGAAGCAAAAGGATTCGTCTTGAGGAAGATTGCCTCGCCGCCCCAGTACACAAGGGATGCCACAAGCATTCCGCCCAGGACCGATGCCTTCTTTCCCTTCTCATTCAGGTAAATGATCACGAAAAGACCGACAAACATGGTGACGACATTCAGCACCATATTCGTATATCCGCTTCCCATCTGCTCCTGGCCGAGCGCCGGAGTCAGTGCACCGAAGAAATCACGCATCGCATAGAACGGTCCGCCTGACTCGGAGTAGATGCCGGCGTTGGATCCGAGGCCGATGTTCAGCAGCATCAGGCCGATCGCAGGCGAAATGCCCAGCCGGATCGGCAGTGGTATCGCATGCACAATCTTCTCCCGGATATTGAAGATCGACAGGACCAGGAACAGAATACCTTCGATCAGAATAATGCACAGCGCTGCACGGAACGACACCAGGTAAGTGGTCCCGGTAATCGCAGCGATATTGCCGACCACAACCGCAAAGAAGCTGTTCAGGCCCATGCCCGGTGCCATGACAAAAGGCTTGTTCGCGTAGAATGCCATCATGATCGTTCCGATTGCGGAAGCAATACAGGTTGCCATGAATACAGCCTTCCACAATCCTTCTCCCGGATCCATGAAATTCGTCAGCAGATTCGGGTTCAGCGCAATGATATACGCCATCGTCATAAATGTTGTCAGGCCGGCAAGCAACTCCGTTCTGACATTGGTACGGTTTTCCTTCAGATGAAAAAACTTCTCCATAGAAACGTCCTCCCTCTACGTTAGTTTAACCTGTTTATACAGGTCCCCACATATTCACAGTATATCACAATCCGATTTCTTTTTGAGGCCCTTCCTGTTTTTTGTCCTGCTTTTTTTTATAACGCATCTGTGGTAAAATTCTATCCATTGGAGAAAGGTGCGAATATGAAAAAGAAACTGTTATCTGTCATACTGGCCGCAGGGCTCAGCATCAGCCTGGTGCCATATTCTGCCTGTTCGGAAGAGATCGTGCCGGACGAGACGGAAGAAACCTCCGCGCGTTCTGATTCCGGCAGTTCTTCGTCAGAAGAAAAAAAACCGCAGGATCCGATCTCTGTGGACGGACTGTTTGAAGTTGTAAGCGAGAAGCAGTCGCACGAAGGCCAAAGCCTGGAGGACGTCCTTCCGCAGCCGCAGACCATCGAGGTCCCCGCCGAACCTCCGTCTTCTTCCCTCACAGTCAAAACGCTCACCGCACATCCGGGTCCTGCCTGGGCTATGAAGCACTGCAAAAAAGAGTATCAGAATGCTGATCTGCACTATTTCTCTGACACGCTCTTCTATACCTGCACGCGGAAGGAAACGGACAGCGGGTATTATTACCTGACCCATATCGTGATCAAGGATGCGTCCCAGATCAAGGGAGAGGATTCGTTCGGTGATTTTGGCGGAACCAGAGAAACACCGCTGGATGCGGCCGAAAGGACAGGCGCTGCGATACTGGTCAACGGCAGCTATTTCAATTACGGAACAGGATATGCAACCGGTGGAGAGCTTCTGATCCGAAACAACAAGGTTGTACACGGTCCGTATTCTGACCGTTATGAGATCTGCCTGAGAAAGGACGGCACCCTCTTCTCTCCGGGCTATAATACAATCGAGTCCGTCCTGAAGGAAGGGGTTGTCTTTTCCTGGGGAACCTGTGAGGATCTTCTGATCCGGGACGGGGAGAAGATGATGCTTACCGATTATGACTGGAATGGTTATTCCTATCCGCGCACTTCCATCGGCATGGTCCGGCCGCTGGAATACTATATCATTACAGCAGGCGGAGCCGATTATGAAGGCGGCATTACGGTATATGAAGAACAGGAGATTTTCTCCGGGCTTCACTGCGCATATGCGCGCGGACTGGACGGAGGCGGCAGCAGCGCGCTGGTCATAGACGGAGAATACGTCAATGAAAACGGAGACCGGCTGGAGGATGGATCCCTGCAGCGCAGGGCGGTTGCCGACTTTCTCCTGTTTACGGAATCATGAAAATCAAGCCAGCCGGCGGCGCTTATTCCAGGCGCCCACGCTCTTGATGACAACAGCGGTTCCAACCGCAAACACCAGAATCAATATCATAAGACGCGTCCAGTTGGAAAGAACACTTTCCCTGGTCTGCTCAAAGGCGGGATCATAGTAATTCATCCCCGCCTTCTCCTCGATGAGCGCCTGTGTCTCCTCTCTTCCCAGCAGTTCCAGTACCTCTCCCACCGTCGTATCCACATTGATTCCCTCATTCCGGAATCCGTCCAGCTGGGAGCTGTTCGCCAGCAGATCCACTGCTTCTCCCACGGTAATCTCCATGCCGATCTTTCTATCTTTAAAATCGTCCAGCAGATGAGCATCATTGATCTCAGACAGAAGGACTCCGATCGTCAGTCCGCCGATTATTTTAGTATCCCGAAGACCCTGAAGCCTTTCATCATGCAGAAGCTGCTCATTCAGATCCCCGACCGTTGTGATCGTTCCGATCTTGACATTGCGGGCTTTGGCGACAGCGGGATTGTCCGCGTCACTGAGCAGGTCCAGAACCTGGCCGAGTGTGATGCTGAAATCGATCGGCGTATCCTCCAGTTCCGTCATAATATTCCCCACAAGTGCGATCGGAAGATTGTTCAGGTCCGCCTGTGCGCCCATCGCCTTGTAGCCCGGGCGGGATACCGTAATCATCGCTATGGGATCAATTGAATCCGGAATATCGATGACGCTGCCTGAAAACACCAGCTGAAGCACCAGCACAAAAGGCAGGATGGTCATTGCAGCTGTCTTCGTACGGCAAAGCGCAGAGATAAAGAGCGCCACCATATCAGACGCATAGATGATCAGAAAGATGGTGATCCCAAAGTCCACGGAAAACCACCCTGTAAACAGCGGCCGGCCTGTAAACATGATGCCTGCAGCGCGCAGCATCACCATCACAATTCCCGTCTCCACGATGCATACAAGCAGCTGAAACAGCATATTGCCTGCGGTGTAGGACGAGGAATGCAGCTTCAGGCGCTTCTTCTCCCGGACGATCGCCCTCTCCCGGCAGATGGCCTGGACCGAGCAGTAGGTTCCGTTCCAGATGCAGACTCCGACCAGCACAAATGCACCTGTCATGGTTCCATCCAATGATGTCAGGAAGCCATCCCTGATGGCAAGACCGGCAATCAGGGACAGGACTGCCGTCATCGGAAGCACCATCCAGCTTCTGTGATGGAAGAACTTTCTGAAAGCGTTCACAAAACAGATTCCAGTCTGCGCTACTCTCCCATGGTTTCCCTTTTCCAGCTGCTCTATAAATGATTCTGTATAATCTTCCGCCATCTCTTTCCCCCGAAAAACCTCTTTAGAATGCGGGGCTCATTATACTACCGCTCAGCCGCTGATACAATATTCCGTTCCCGGCTGTGATATTCCTGTCATTTTCCCTGCTTTCCGATAATCCGGTCAACCAGCCTTCCGTTCACGGGAAGGAACCAGCCTGCGACCGGTCCTACCAGAAAAGCGCAGATTACGGTTCCGATTCCGACGGTTCCTCCCATGAAGAAACCACATACCACAAAGCACACGTCCACGATGATCCGCACCACGCTGAACCGCTTCTTCAGCTTGTCACTGATCACGATGGCGACAAGGTCATTGGGCCCGGTCCCGGCATCCGATTTGATCACTATCGTCATGCCGTAGGCCAGGATCAGACAGCCCAGCACCAGTACCGGAATTCTCACCGCGGCCGAAGCGCCGGAGATTCCCAGCGGCGCCAGCAGCATACTGAAAAAATCTATAATCGGACCGCCGCAGAACATGCACAGAATCGTCCCGATCTTGACATAACTGCGGTCAAGAACCAGAAGGACCAGAATGATCAGGAAACACACCGCCATATGGACACGTCCATGCGTCAGAAGCTGCGATCCGGTCAGCCTTGACAGCGTGCGGAACAGGCCCTGGATCAGCACGTTGAAAGGGTCTGACCCCAGCTCGGACAGCAGGAACAGGGTTACGCCAAAATGCGCAATCGTCAGCCCCGCCATAAGAATCAGCACACGCAGTGCCCACTCACGTCCTGATCGTTTCATAAACCGAAGTCTCCTTTCTCCGGGTATAGGAAGAAACGCTGTTCGCAATTCTTCATGTCCCTTTCATAATTATATAATAATGTTGGGGTCAAAAGTACCCTTTGCCCCCAAATATGTCATGCGCATTCGCAGGAAATGTGTGGTACGATATCCCCGTTCAGAAAAGCCCCGGCCATGGCGCCGGGCAGGAGTTTATGGCTTTGGTATATGCTGAGCTTACAGGAAACGGGATAACATGGCTTGCGTGGGAGACAGACTTTGAGACAGATTGATCTTGCACAGGAAATGCGCGGCGGAAACAGAATATCTTCCGGGAGACAGGCGGTCCTTGCGCTGCGCCTGGCGGTACCCGCGATCCTTGCGCAGCTTACGAACATCGTGATGGAATACATCGATGCCGCCATGGTTGGTCAGCTCGGTGCCAGGGCTTCCGCGTCCATCGGGCTTGTCGCGTCTACTACCTGGCTGGTGGGAGGTCTTGCAAGCGCCGCCGTCCATGGTTTCTCCGTCCAGGTTGCTCACGCGGTCGGCGCCGGAGACGGAGAACGCTCGCGCTCGGTTCTCAGGCAGGCCATTACCGCCAATCTCATATTCAGCGTGATCCTCGCTGTCATCTGCGTCCTGTTAAGCGGGCCGCTCCCGGCTCTTTTAGGCGCTGAAAAGGCAATTCAAAAAGACGCCTCCATGTACCTGCGGATTTACAGTTTCTTTCTTCCCGTGCTGTCTGTCCAGTTCCTGATGGCCCAGATGCTCCAGTGCTCCGGCGATATGAAAACGCCCGGCATGGTCAGCGTCCTGGAATGCGCTTTGAATGTTGTATTCAACTATCTTCTGATCTTCCCTTCCCATACTGTGAAGCTGGGGAAAATGACATTGCATGTACCGGGCGCCGGACTTGGCGTTGCCGG
This sequence comes from uncultured Clostridia bacterium, assembly GCA_946401715.1. Taxonomy (GTDB): domain Bacteria; phylum Bacillota; class Clostridia; order Lachnospirales; family Lachnospiraceae; genus Porcincola. The sequence goes on from CAMIVF010000011.1 coordinate 22,540, forward strand.
CGCTGCCCTCGGAACGGTTCTGTCCATCACGGCAGCCGGGATCATTCTTACCATAGCCACGCTGTTTCACGCCCGGATTCTTGCGCTCTTTCCGCCGGGCGGCCGCTTTCCTGAGGACAGCGAAACCCGCCGCCCTGCCAGGTGGATTCCGGAGTCTTCCACTCTCCGAAAAGCGCTCAGAATCGCCCTTCCGATTGCCGGAGAAAACACTGCGCTCAGTTTCGCGCAGGTCATCAGTACCAGAATCGTCGCACCGCTTGGATCCGTTGCCATCGCCGCCAACAGCTTTGCCGTAACTGCTGAAGCGTTCTGCTACATGCCCGGCTACGGCATCGGTATGGCAGCCACAACCATGGTGGGACAGGCCTACGGTGCAGGCAGAAAGGATCTTGCCAAAAGCTTTGCATGGATGACAACAGCGCTTGGCATGATTCTGATGGCCGTTTCAGGCGTACTGATGTATTTTCTGTGCCCGTATGTTTTTCATTTTCTCACGCCCGATGCTCAGGTACAGATGCTCGGCGTCCGGGTTCTTCGCATCGAGCTTCTCGCAGAGCCCCTGTTTGCCGCGTCGATCGTGGGCTCCGGCGCTCTGAGAGGTGCCGGGGATACCCTGGTTCCGGCTCTGATCAGTCTCATTTCCATCTGGGGAATCCGCATCGTCATGGCTTCTTTTCTCATTTCAAGCCTGGGCCTTTCCGGTGTCTGGATTGCCATGGTATGCGACCTCAGTGTGCGCGGCATCCTTTTCCTGATCCGTCTTGCCCGCGGACGATGGCTGAAAAATACAGCATAAACAGAAAAAGCGCAGCACGGCTCTGCGCTTTTATCTTCTGTAAATGTATCATCAAATCTGCCGCCCTTCTGCCGGCACTGCTGTCAGTATAACGTAAAATGTGCTATACTCCCGTTATGATGATTGATTTTCACACACACATTTTTCCGGACCGTATTGCACCGCGCACACTGGAAGTTCTTTCCGCCGCGGCAGGCACTCCTGCGCATACCGACGGTACAGCAGCCGGCCTGGCCGCTTCCATGGCTGAGGCAGGCATAGATCTTAGCGTCAACCTGCCGGTCATGACCTCCGCGCTGCAGGTCCATAAGGTGAACGACAGCCTGTACAAAAACCGGGCGCTTCACCAGGATATGGGGATTCTGTCTTTTGCCGGCATTCATCCGGATCTTGATACTTATGCGGAAGAACTTCGGCTCAGAAAGGAGCAGGGTTTCACCGGAATCAAGCTGCACCCTGCCTACCAGAGGTGTGACCTGGACGATCCCAGGTTTCTTCACATCATCGACTGTGCCTGCAATCTGGGACTGGCCGTACTGACTCACGCAGGAGATGATATCGGAATCCCCGGGCACAACTACGCTTCCGTGGATATGATCCTCCGTGTCATTCATCAGGTCCAGCCGGAGAAGTTTGTACTTGCCCATATGGGCGGATGGGATGCATGGGATAAAGTTTCCTTATACCTTGCCGGCGCCCCTGTCTACTTTGACACGGCATTTTCAGTCGGTGCATTTGGAATGGAACCGATGCAGTTTTACAGCCTGTGCAAAAAACACGGAACTGACCGCATTCTGTTTGCGACAGACAGCCCCTGGTCCGGGCAGCAGGTCTATGTGGATATTTTCCGCAATCTTCCGTTTACAGAGGAAGAGCGATGTGCCATCTTCGCAGGGAATGCCTCCCGTCTCCTGTTTCCGGCAGAATGAATGAACTGCCTCAGCCGGAATGATCTCCGGTCAGATGGCAGTTCCTGTTTTGAATTTTCCTGCCTTGCTGCAGTCCTTTCCTCCGGGCAGCCCTTCCCATCACTGTAAAAAACCATAATACTCATCAAACAGATTGAACAGCATGTCTCCGGAACACACCGGCACCTCGGCTGTGCTCCCCGGAAGCTGCTGCCATGTGTAAAGGTCAGATGCTCTGGTCAGGACAAGTGCCGGAATCACTTCGTATTCCGGTCCAAAGATCACGTCCAGATACTTCGCGTATTTGACCGCCTGCAGTTCTTCCTCCGGATCGATCGCGTCCTTCATCTTGAATTCCAGTGAAAAAACTCTGTCCGGCGTGATCACAAGTATGTCCGCGTAGATCCGCACATGCCTGGCCTTTCGAATGCGCAGTTCAAAGCAGATTTCCCAGGAAGCGGTACCCAGCGTCTCAAGATCCTGAAACAATCGGAACATCACCTCCCTGGCGTCCCGGAAAGAATGAATCAAGCCTCTTGTGTCATTCAGATTCCTGCCGATCGCACGGCAGCCTTCCTTCAGCTCTTCCAGCCACTCCTCTTCCGGCTGTTTCAGAAATCGTTCCACCGATCCATAATACCCGCAGAAGTCACGCAGCCCGGTATGAGGCCGTGTCTGGCGGATCAGGCCATGCCAGTTATAATCAGAATCCCTGTAACACAGTTCATGGACAAACGGCGCAAGATAAAGAAGCCGGTTGATATCCGTCCTGCTCACTCCGATTTCTCTGGCAATCTCCCTGGCCTTGATTCCGTCATGACTGCAGATAAGGGAATACATTCTGATCTCTGTTTCCTGCATAACGTCCCTGCCTCATCTACTTATTCCGGCTCCTGTGTCTTTCTGGAAGTATCCTTCAGCAGATTCCGGTCGTACTTTTTCCTGCTGCGAAATACTGCAGGCCTTGGCATAGGGCTGCGGTTCCTTGTCTGCCTCAGAATCTCAAGCTTGCGGTTCTTTTTTCGTTTCTGCATGTCTGCTCCATGTAAAGGTTCACTCACAAAATCGACTGCACGCGCCAACTTCTACGCTCCGCTTCGGTCGGCCCAAAGCCGGCGTCCACTGGACGTCGCGAGCCCCTTTCCCTCCACCTGCAAGCAAGCTTGCGTGGAGGGAAAGGCTTTTAGCGCTGTAATCATCATAATAAAACATCACCAGGTGCTTCATCCAGAATGAATTCGCACCTGGTGATGTTCTGTTGTGTGATATACTGATCAAACTGCCCGTTTTCAGCGATCGGGACTTATTTCTGATAGTTGACGATGCGGCCGAAGTCTGGCTTCAGGCTGGCGCCGCCGATCAGTCCGCCGTCGATGTCCGGCTGGGCAAGCAGCTCATCGCAGTTCTTCGCATTCATGGATCCGCCGTACTGAATCCGGATCGACTCTGCGGTTGCTGCGTCATAGATCTGCGCGATGGTCTCACGGATCGCCTTGCAGACTTCCTCTGCCTGCTCGGTCGTTGCTGTTCTGCCGGTTCCGATCGCCCAGATCGGCTCGTAGGCGATGACCATGGAAGCAGCCTGCTCGGCAGTAACGTTCTGAAGATCAGACTTGAT
>CAMIVF010000012.1 GCA_946401715.1 uncultured Clostridia bacterium
CAGTGGATCCCGTCGACGCTCCTGCTCATGGTGCTCAGCGGGGACGGTCTGCCGCAGTTGGGGCGGGCTGTTAGCTGCTGCTTCAGATCCCTTTGAAATCTACCGCAAACACCAGCCTTCTGTCATTCGGGAGCATGTACTCGGGATGCGGTCTTGCGCCCCAGCTGTCATCTCCCGCGACTCCCATCTGCTTCAGCGAGCACCGGATATACGTTTTGTAAACCTTCGGCAGCTCATAGGCATGCTTTGCGTTCTCCAGCTGATCCGGGCTGTATGGAAGCGCGGAAAACTCCATCGTTCCGGGCATGGAAGCCTCAGCGTCCCGGCAGTCAGGGAATCCGGCTGCGCGCACCATAACACCGTGCCCGGTGCGGTCTGTGATCTTCGCCCACCGCACACCGGTGCGGTTTCCTGTCTCCTGCGGAACCAGATATCGCTCGACCATGTCAGACACGTCCGCACTGTAGACGCCCAGCTTCACGCCTTCCCTGCGGTCACAGTAATTCTCCTGCGGTCCGTTTCCGTAGTAAGTCACATGGCTGTAGTCCGCACTGACAGCAAACATCCATCCAAACTCCGGCATCGGAGGAAGCGGATACACAGGATCATAGTCCAGGATGCACCGGACCGTTCCATCCACAAACACACGGTAGGTGGTCAGGCAGGTCACGCAGCCCATGGAAGCTGCTGCCTGATCCTTTTCACTCAGAACCGGAAGGAACTTCTTCCAGGTGATCTCGACATAATCTTCGGTGCGGGAAATCTTCGGATACATTCCGTCCTCGTCCGGCGAGGTGTCAAAGATGCCTTTCTGAGGGTCGCTGAATTCCTGATAGCTGCTCGCAAGCTTCCAGATTCCCAGGCGCGCTGCCATACGGTTTCCGGCATCATTGCTCACCGGTGCTCTCCAGAAATTCGGCCGCGGAATCTCATCAATCAGCTCTTTCCCTCCGAACCGATAGGATACCAGGCCGCCCTTCAGGGAGGAGAACAGGACCTCAAAATGCGCTCCCCGCACGCCGAGATTCATCTTGCCTTCCACAATTGCGAGCGCATCTGTCCCTGTTTTTGTCCGGTCTGCGCCAGGCGTGTGCACTCCGGTCCGCCCGGCCTCCTCCATAGACCGCCTCGGAATCTCCTCCAGGCACGAGGGAAGCGGCGCACCGACCGGGAACACGTTCTGGCCAAATGCAATTTCATAGCCTTTCTTCTCCCAGAGCGTATCCTCGCGCAGAAGGAAGGAAACCGTCACGGCATACTCTCCTTCTTCGTCCATCACAGATGCGTCAAAGGGCAGCGGATATGTCTTCTCTGAGAGAGGCGCAACGTCTGTCTCAAGAGGTGCGTGCACAAGCAGCTCTCCTTCGCGTTCGACCGTGACAATACAGTCAAACACACTGGTCGGAACAAAGAGATTCTTATTGATAATGCGCACACTGTCCTGACTGACCAGGGCGCTGACCGTGCGGTAATTGTACTTCACCTCCCGGATCTTTCCGTAAGGACGGCGCGCTGCATCGATGATGCCGTTGCCGGAGAACTCATAATCCGTGGGCCGTTCCCCGCAGTCTCCGCCGTAGGCAAGGTATTCTTCCCCATACCGGTTCTTCCTGCGGATCGCCTGATCCACAAAGTCCCAGATAAAACCGCCCTGGTAGCGCGGATTGCGCTCACTCAGCTCAATGTACCGGTGCATCCCGCCGTTGGAATTGCCCATGGAATGTGTGTACTCACACATGATAAACGGCTTGTCCGGATGCGTTTCCAGAAAATGCTCCACATCCGCGGCGCTTGTGTACATCTGGGATTCCATGTCCGAAGTATCGTTATACCGCCGGTCATGCATGATACCCTCATAGTGCACCAGCCGTGTCGGATCCAGTGTTCTGAAACGCTCCGACATACGATAGATGACGGAACCGCCGAAGCTCTCATTTCCGCAGGACCAGATCAGAATGGCAGGGTGGTTCTTGTCACGCTCAAACTGGGAATTCACACGGTCCAGCATCATCGGAAGATATTCCTGATGGTCATTCGGCAGCTTCTCTTCCTGGCGGCAGGCCGGATAGCACCAGCTGCCATGAGTCTCCATGTTCGTCTCTGCAATCATGTACAGACCGTAGAGATCCGCGAGACGGTAGATGATCGAAGCATTGGGATAATGACTGGTCCGGATTGCATTGATGTTATGCTGCTTCATGATCCGGATGTCCTTCTCCACGTCCTCCCTGCGCGGCGTACGGCCTGTATCACACGAAAACTCATGCCGGTTCACGCCGTTGAACACGATCCGCCTTCCGTTAAGGCACATGATGCCGTCTTTCATTTCAAAATGGCGGAATCCCACCAGCTCGGACGCCGTTTCCAGCACGGCTCCATCCTTCGAAAGCAGCTTCATTCTCAGTTCATACAGCCAGGGAACCTCCGCACTCCAGGCCGAAACCGCCGGAACCTCCAGATGGATCCGTGCTCCCTGGAAGATCGCTCCACTGGTGTGTACCAGCGTCCTTGCGACATCCTCTGCACCCTCGCCGCACCGCCTGTCCAGCGGAAATGCCGTTTTCTTCACCGCATCCGGCTTTGCCACACCCTTCTCACGCAGTTCCCAGAGAAGCTTCGCTCCTTCCGTATCCCCTGAGATCCGGATCATCACGTTCAGGATTCCTTCCGTAAAGGATGCATCAAGGCCGGCTGTGATCTGTACATCCTCTATATGCACTTCCGGAACCGGATAGATCTCCACATCACGAAAGATGCCGCTGAGCCGGTACATATCCTGATCCTCGAGCCAGGAACCGTTGGTGAACTTGAAATCAAGCACTGCGAGACGGTTCACGCCCTGCGTCAGATAAGGCGTCAGGTCAAATTCCGACGGGGTGAACGAGTCCTCGCTGTATCCGACAAACGCACCGTTCAGCCACAGAGCGAATCCGGATTCAACACCGTGAAAACGGATCCGCACGCCCATCTCCTTCCAGGCGTCCGGGACCTCAAAAAAAGTCACATACTGCGCGGTCGGATTAAAAATCCGCGGCGCCCGTCCCGTTGCGAGATTCTCCCTCCCATCCCATGGATACTGGGAATTCACATAGGCCGGCGCGTCATACCCTTCCATCTGGATGTTGGACGGTACAGGAATCTCCTTCCAGCCGCTCACGTCCATGTCAGGCTGCTCGAATCCCGCGACCGCTGACGCAGGATTCTCCGCATAATGAAACTTCCACATGCCATGAAGCGACAGACGCAAAGGCCTGCCGCTTTTATCGCATATCACAGTGTCCGACCGGGCCGGGAGCACATTGATCTTAAATACAGCCGGGTCATCAATCATACTCAGGTTAAAATTCTGCATGCATCTCTCCTTCATCAATGTCAGTTTCCACTCAGTTCGCGTACAGCAGCGTTCCTCCCGCCGGTTCATCCAGCGCGCTGTCGGTTGCATAGACGCTGCCGTCCGAAAGCTCATATACATAATCGTAAGAGGTATCCACCTTCACGCTGTCCCCGCTGGAAAGCGTGTAATCATTGCGGTCCATGATCACGTCATCCCATGCATCTGTGCTGGAGTAAGTATCATCCTGGCCGCCGAGATCAGAGGAAAACGAATCCTGCACCGTGCCGGATACAGTCTCCATGCCGCCGCCAGTTCCGCCGCCTGTCCTGGAGCTGATCACAATCTGCATGATCTGACTGCTCAGTTTCTTCAGCTCCTGCTTAAACTGGTCGCTGATCGTCGTATTGCTGCAGAAGGCTTCGAAAGCCGCCTTTCCTGCCTCCAGCTGATCCGCGTCGCACATCAGGCAGTATCTCGCAGGCACTGACCAGACCACATTGGTGATGTTGACACTGCCCATACCATAGCCTGAGAAGTCCGACACAGTCCGGATGCCCTGTACGGCTGTGGATACAATCAGATACTTCTGCTTCCCGGTCGCGTTGTCTGTATAGCTGTAGGTTCGCTGCGCCACCGTTGTCTCCGCATAATCCGCCCGCATGCTGCCATCGCCGACATAAGTGGAATAGACCTGGTTCGCGCCATCCAGCGTCTGCTGGCTGTACTGCTGCAGCGTTGACTGAACCTCCTGGCTGATGGGTTCTTCCGAGACAAATGTCATATTGCTCGCCCCTTGCATGTAGTTCTGCGAGATAAAGTCGCAGTACTGGGGCGCGGTCATATAGGTGAGCTTCATCATCATAAGATCCGTGTCGATTGTCCAGTCCTGATGAGAAGTAAGGTCCAGCCCGTTCACATTGCAGTTCAGCTGCTGGACAAATTCAAGGGGAGATTCGTACGTCAGCTGGATGCTGCCGTCCGGCGCCATCGCACTGATGAAGACGCTGGCCGGATAATCCGGACTCTGGCACAGTCCGCACCAGCTCGTCTCACTGGTCACCTGGTAGCCTTCGGGCACGACTGCGCGGGCGACATTGATGCCGGTCTGGCTGTCTGTACAGGTCACCATGTTTATAGCCTGTCCGGCTGCCGGCGAAGCAGTCTGTGCGGGGTCTGCGGCAGGCGTTCCGTCCGCACCGGTTACGGTTGTCTCCGTACTCTGCCCGCTGCCTCCCGTCAGAAAATCACCGATCTCTGCTGCCTGTCCCGGCACTGCCATCATCAGGGAAACTGCCGCTGCCGCTGCGGCCATCATTCTCACCTGTCGTCTCATAATTTCCTCCTCCCCGGCAGAACCAGGTTTTTACTGATCCTGCCATTCGTCCATTACGTTGTCTGGCTGTCCGGTACCGGCTTTCTTTCTCACACCGTTCCCATCGGGAGCTGTGTCTTCTGTCCTGCCTTCACTTCCACCTCCGCGAACATGGTCAGCGCGCTCAGCTGCTCATAGCTGCCTGCCTTCGTATAAGGCCAGAACTCCTCCATGTTCGGTCCGCCCCTGCTCACACACAGGCAGACCCAGTAAACTCCTTCCGGAAGCAGGAACGAAACGTGTCCGTTCTCGTCCAGGCAGTTGACAGCAATCGTTTCGTAAGTGTACGGTTCCAGAACCCTGGCACATGTCAGGATCTGCCGATCCTCCGGCGCCGTGTCGAAATCAATTCTTCCGAAGCCCTTTCTTGCGATCCGGCCCTCGCTGTCCAGGCCGACTCCATCCAGCCATCTGTTGTCCTTCCCTTCTAAGGACGGATCTGCAGCAGAGTCGGTCACACCGGCAGGCACATTTTCTGATGGTCCGGCTGCAGCCGCGGCTGACTCGTCTTCGATCAGTCCGGAAACCTCTGCCTCAGCCTCAGCCGCTCCGCCTGTCAGCAGGCTGTCCAGGCTGTCACTGACACTGTCCGCCCCGTCAGCAGGATTCGCCCCGCCCGTCAGCAGGCTGCCCAGCGCATCCTGTGCCGATTCCGTCTGCGCCTGCTCAGAGCTTTGCGGCTGTTCCAGTACCTCCAGCCAGTCTGCATGGTACTGCCGGAAGGAAACGCCGTCCCAAGTCTTGCTGTAAGACCTGGAGTTCTCCAGAAGTCCGCGCTGCGCAAATGCTTCCTCCAGCCAGGTATCGATCTCTTCTTCCCATCCGTAGATTTTCCTGGCGAAGATCAGAGCCTGCAGGATGTCATCATAATCACTCTTGGGCGTCATCATGTTCATCGCCGTCATCCAGAGAGAATACTGTCTTTCAAAGGTGAGTCCATGCTCATTCATGGTCCAGGCGATACTCCCCAGCAGGGAGCTGTTTTCATGGACGCCGCCATAATCATTCATAACCGTACTCTGATTGCTGACAGGCAGGCAGTAATATGCGTCCTCCACAAAGGCCGGCTGCCGGAAACGAACCGGGTCGCTCATATCGCGGCAGGGCTTCCCGCCCATCTCAGCGATCCGCCAGTCAGGATACGTCGGATTCGGATCATCGCTGGATCCGTACGGACTTGTCCCGGTAATTTCGAACTGTCCGGTCGTCTTTCCCCTCGCGACGGAAAGATCATTCAGCGCGTAGGTCAGCTCGCAGAGATTGCCCATGATATCCGAGAACGCCTCATTGATGGCACCCAGCTCGTTGACATAGGCGCTTCCTCCCATCGTGTAGGAGGTGATCCCATGGGTGAATTCGTGTGCCATCACGTCCAGGCACTCAACGGAATTGTTGATATCGCTGATTGCGAAGAGGCCGAATCCATCCTGATATCCGCTGAAATACGCATTATCGATCGCGGAGCCGTCCGGATTGCAGACCCCGCTCAGGATCGCGATCGGAATTCCGATGCCGTCCACTGACTCCAGCCCATGGTCGGCAAAATAATCATACGCCCGGCCGATGTTGTACATCGCGATCAGTTCCTTGTCCTTCCACCCGCTGTTCGTGTCGGAAGAGGAAATGACATATTCCCCGGATCCGTAGAACACCTCTTTGTAATCCGCCACCAGCATCTTCCGGTCCAGGTCCATCAGATAATACCGGCCATCATCGATCTTTCTTGCAACCGGAACCGTCAGTGACACCCTGCTGCCGTCATGCAGCGTGACTTCTCCCGTCCACGTGTCCTTCTCATACCCCTCGAACATTGCCTTGGCACTGCGTTCGATCGCGTCATCTTTCTCCAGAAGCGGTGCCTTCATCGTGGAACAGGGCAGATTCATCAGGTACTGTCCGCTGTAGCTGACCAGATGCTGGAGGAACGGAAGATCACTGTCGCCCGAGTTCATCTCCGGGTTGTTGGTAAAGACAGACCAGACACGCATCATCTGCTCATTTTCCATGACGCCGACCCGCGTGGTGACATTGGAATAGACCATCAGCTGCTGGTTCGGAAATGACTCTCTGACAATCCGCTCAGCGTCTTCGGCATTGATGCTCCCCGCTGTTTCTTCCCGGATTCCCGTAGACGGATTAAAACTGCAGGAAAGCGCTGCGGTATAGCCGTCAGGATCCACGTAGACCTTGATCGATGCATTGACAACCGTCACGTCTCCATCCCGCTGCAGAAACAGATAGTAGGTATAGCCTGTCGTATAGTCGATTCCCTGATAGACACAGTAGAGCAGAGCTCCCTTCGTCAGGCCAAGCAGCGAACTGACGTAATTCAGAGATGCCACTGCTTCTTCATAGTTTGTCACCTTTTCCGGACTGTAACGTCCCCGGATAAAGGTCACCCTGCCCTCCGCATCATACAGAATCTCCGCATCCCCGCCGTCCAGTCTCACAATATCGTCCGCGGTAAGCTGCGGATAGGCGTCCTGCTCCGTTTCTTCCTGAATGCCATCCGGAATCGAGGACTGCTCATCGGTCTCAAACTCTCCGAACAGTTCCTCAGGCGTCTCTTCCGCAACCGGAGCTTCTTCCGTCTCTTCCGGATAGTCTTCCCCATCCTCGAAGTAATCCTCTTCCGGATCAGACGCATCGACCATGATTTCATCTTCCGGGAAATAGTCTTCCAAGTCTCCGTCCTCGTAAGCTGCGTCCGACGGATCTTCCAGATACTCTGAATCATCCGCCAATGCATAAAAAGCACTGCTGCATGTCATCAGCAGTGCCAGCGTCCACGATGTCAGTCTGTACTTCAATTGATTCCGTTTCATACTCTCCCCTCTGCATTCAGCACGAGGCGTCAGCTTTGCTGACACCTCCTGCCACTCTCCTGATACTGTTTCTGTCTTCTGTTCCTGTCGGTCATCTGCCGATGTCTGCTGCTGTCTTACACTGCCGAGAACATATCCAGCGTCGTCTGCGTATTGTCGCCGTTGACTGAGCGGACTGTAATCATGGCAATGTAGGTTCCGGCCGGAATGCCGATCTGTCTCTGCGTTCCGGAGAATCCTCCATAATTAAAGGTGATATCCAGACTGTAGCAGGTCTGGCCCATGCAGTGAACGGTATTCACCGCCGACCCGGTGACCGTGGCGCCAAGGGTTTCCAGCGCAGAAGTGGAGACACTGACTGCTTCATTCAGAATCGCCTTGACATCTTCCTGCGTCAGTTCCTGAATCGAGGGATCCAGGAAAGTCTTTCCGTTCTCGGCTACCACATTCATGATCTCCATTCCGTCCGCACTCTGTGCGTAGGCGATGCAGACCGGAACGCCCGCCTCAATGCTGGAAAGGAACTGATCCGCGGCAAGATTCTGGTTCAGGGTGACGAGCTGATCCTGGTTTGCCAGAATCCATCCGGCCGGTGCACTGAAGTTCAGTCCGAACAGACCGTTGGAATAGCTGGTGCCGGACGTTGTTCCAAGGACATCCGTGCTTCCGGCAGGAGCCGTCGTCTCCGGCTGCGGCGCGGGAGCATCAGAGCTGATGATTTTCCCGTCCGGAAGCGTCCAGGTAACACCCGCTGCCGGCCGGACGGTTGTGATCGCGGAATTTTTGTCACCGTTCAGGATCTTGTAGAACTCCTGCCACATATCGCCAGTCTGCACATCGGTGGGGTACAGCACCACGACGCTGAAGGTCCCCTCCGGAGTGTCCATGGTTCCGAGATAATCATAGCTCGGAAGAACCGTGTAATCCTCGCTTGGCGGCATCAGCATGATCGTGAAGAGATGTCCGCCAAAGCCTGCGTCCTTGCTCTCCTTGTTGACCACCTGCAGATTGTATCCGCCGTTGTCCTGCTCCAGCACTGCCGCGTCAAAATGCCCTGTCCACGCCGGCGGGATCGTCATGGTGAAATACTTTGTCGTGACGGCCCAGGAACTGTCATCATTCTGCACGTACAGCCTGTCCTCTCCGGTTGTGGGCGCGGTTGTCTCCGGCTGCGGTGCAGGTGTGGGTTCCGGTGCTTCCATTCCGGTCAGGGAAGCGCCCGTAATGATATCCTCAAGGGAATTCCCCAGCATGTAGCCAAGATCCGGGATCTCCCGCTTCGTGAACATGTAGACACTGTTGTTCGGTGCAAGCCAGATGTAACGGGTATCTCTGACATTGTAACCCTGAATCGTATAGTTGAACACAGCCTTCTGGAGTAATTTGTCACCGATCGTCACCTCCGCAGGGCCCTCTGTGACAGTCAGGTCCGTTCTGACCTGCTTCATATACTCCACGTACTGGTCAAAGAACCCGTCCGTTGTATTCACGTCAAACCTGCCGGCCATCATGTCCGGGATTCCCTGTTCACCCCAGGTGTAGATATAGTAGAACCCATCGTCCTCCGCGTCAGTCAGCATATAGCTGCCCTGAATCCGCAGCTGCAGTCCGATGTCGTCCAGCACGCAGGTATCGGTATCTCCGGACCCGTCCGGCATATACGCCTCTGTATCAAACGATCCCAGATCCGCACCGGCCCCCAGACCGATCGAACCGACAAGTCCCTCCTGCGTTCCGCCGCCTGCCTGAATATTCGTTTCGATCGCAGCTCCCTGCTGCGGAACAGCACTCTCCTCCACGACCGTATCTGATCCGGCCCCGGCGTTCAGATCCTCCTGCGCAAATACAGCCATTCCCTGTGACAGAACCAGCACACTGCCAAGAGCAGCCGCCATCATCCTCTTCCAAGCCTTCATGTCTGATCTCCTTTCTCTACCCCGAACCCGCCGCAGCTTCTGCGGCAGCTCCTGTTTCAATTGTCTCTCTGTCCATAAGGACGGAAGCACTGCTTAAATCGTCACATATTGTTTTTCAAAACTATATTATCACAGTTTTAAACAAGATGCGCAGCCGGATCCGGGGGTTGCGGCGGTCAGCGTCTTCCTAAGCGGCTGACCGGCATAAACGCCGTCACCGCTCTACCGGATTGTCGTCCCCCTCATGAAGCGTAACCTGCGGATACGGCACACTGATCTGATTCTTCTGGAAAATGGAATACACAATATGGTTCACTTCCCGTTCCACCTTCCGGCGGCACGGTTCATGGCACTTCGTCTTCGTGCGCAGAACCACACCGTTTGCATCCAGCGCCCTGACGCCGATATAGACCGGTCCTTCCAGAATCAGCGGGCTCTTATCTTTCACGTTCTTTAATTCTTCGCAGAGGATCTTCTCCACATTCTCCAGCTTCTCCTCATACCGGATCTGGAAATCACTGTACACGATCGACACATGCATCGTCATGTGCACGACATTGCGCACCTCATTGTTCGGGATAATTTTCACATCGTCCATGTCCATGTCAAACAGCTTGGTCATGCGGATGCCCATCTCGATGACATAGCCTCTGAAATCGCCGATCTGGACGACATCCCCGACCTGGACATTTCCTTCCATCAGAAGGAAGATTCCGGCAAGAATGTCCCCTACCAGGCTGTTGGCCCCGATGCCGAGAACCACTGATACGATACCGGCAGACGCCATCAGGGCAGTGGGATTCAGTCCGAAGCAGATCATGCACCGGTAGATCAGGAAGCCGATCGCAACGTAGGTTACAAGGCTCCCCAGCATCTTCAGGATCGTTCCTTCCCGGATCGGAAGAATGCTCCCGACGGCCTGAACGGTCCTCGAAAACAGGAATAGGATGATCCCGCCCTCGCTCATGATGATGGCGGAAGAAAACAGGGCAAAAACATTGAATCCGCGCTCCCATTTTCCATCCAGTACATAGCCGATCACGCCGCCGGTTCCGGAATTGGCGCGGAAGAAGCTGTATACCGCGATGATGCCGGCTGCAGCGACCAGATAATACCCAAGTACGCGCAGAGCCTTGTTCTCGGGTGAGTCATGATCCTCCAGGACAGCATGCCTTTCCTCGTCCGGCCGGACCATTTCGACCTGCCCATTGCCGGTATAAAGCGCAAGCCCTGTCAGAAAGAACAGCGCGACGGCCGCTGCCGTGGCCAGCAGGCACAGCTGCGTCCTCTGGGCAAGAAGCCTGCTTCTGGTGATCGAACAGAACACCAGATCCGTCCCCAGCTCGTCTGTTACCGTATAGTAGGAAGTCCCGTTGACCGTAATATAATCACTGTAGTTGTCCCGGATCTGATTCTTCGTCAGCCCATATTGCAGCGCATCTCTCCCCTGCAGCTCTTTGTCCGGATAATAGGTAAATATCCGGGATTCCTTATCAACGGTGAACACAATTCCCCCGTTGCCCGGCTGAAACTCTTGCAGCGTACGGTCCTGCGTAAGACTCTGCAGAAAATCTTCCACATGCCGTGAATAATACAAAACATACAAAGAGCCGGAATCAGACTGTCCGTCTGTTTCCAGAGGCAGCATCACTTTACGGCCCTCTGACATCCACGCAAGGAGGCTCTTTCCGTTGTCCTGCGCCGCAACCGCTTCAGACGGGCTGAGCGCCTCCTCCGCTTCTTCCTCCTGCTTCAGCGCGCCGGAATACGACATCGAAGAGCTGCTTATCTCAGCCTTTCCGCGCTCATCCAGTATCTGAATACGCGACGCGCCGATCAGGAAGGATAAGGAATCCAGCACGGCGGCAGTACACTGCTCCGGACGGGCTGCAAGAAAGGAGGCCAATGTTCTCAGCTGATCCTTTTTTCCTTCTTCATAGCATTCCGTCACCGTTTTTGCCAATGCTTCCTGCGCTTCCATCTTCTGTGAGATCCATGCAGTCTGCCTGGAAGCAAATCCCGCCCAGCCCGACATGAGGTACAGTGTCTGCAGATAGAACTGGAACAGAAACAGCAGCATGCTCAGCAGACCTGTCAGAATCAGCAGCTTATGCTTCTTCCCTTTTTTGTCATTCTTCCGTTCCGCGCCGGTAAAGTCATGGAAAACCCTGACCTTCTTCTGCCTCAGAAGCAGAATGATGTAATAGGCAAGATCCGCCGTCAGCAGGCCGAATACAATACAGAAGACAGTCACCGTAAACTTCCGCGTAGAATCCAGGCTCTTAAGAGGATCCGCGCAGGCAATCCACACGCCTTCCTCCTCATCATGAATGGTATAAAGATAGACACGCCTGCCATCCAGGTTCTGCCAGCCATACGCATCATCCCGGATCAGGTTCCGGTCAAGTCCCAGCGCATCTGTTGTCAGATCCTCCGCATCAAAGCCCGGGTAATAAAGGATCTGATTCGTCTCGTCCGACCAGGCAAAGACAAATCCTTCCTGCCCGATCATCCGGTTCTCCAGCAGAAGCTTCCACTCGTCCTGCTTCTGCACGCCGAAAGACAGCATCCAGTCGATATCAGCAAGGACAAATGCATGCTCCTTGTCAAACATGCTCACCATCCATATCTGAGTGAACTGCGCGGGATCCTGCGATTTCTCTGTTCCCTCTGTCTCTTTCGTTTCCTCCTCCGGCATCATCTCCTGGCTGATATCACGCTTCTGCCTCAGGATGACCGGGCTGCCGGTCTCAGACGCTTCCCTTACAAGGTCACGGATCTCGCCGGGCAGTTCCTCATGCTCTCCGCCCGAAGATGCCAGAACCTGTCCCTTTGTATCCGCAATCATAACCTCCCCTAATGCGGTAAAGCTGCCTATGTCTTTCAGATACCGGTCTGATATCTCGAACTGTGGATCTTCCGATGACAGAAAACTCATCAGGCTCAGATTCTGATAGAAAATCTCTTCGTCTGCTTTCCTGGCATATTCAAAAGACTCCCTGACATCCTGGCAGGCTGTCTCCAGATACTGCGCCGTCTCCTTCATCTCTCTTTTGGACGTTTCAAGCAGGATCCGGTTATGAATCCGGTTCAGGATAAAATAGTACGAAACGATTGCAATGCAGGCGAGCAGGATGGTGACAAGGATTCTCTGTTTTGTATTCTCTGTCCTGGCAGTAGTCATGGTGTCGTTCCTCTGCAAACATATGATGATCAGGCCGTCAAAAGTACCTTTTGCCCTCAACTATGATCCCCGGGCCGGTTTCCCAAAGGATAGTGGCAGGCGGTCAGATGCCCGTCTCCCGCGTCCGTCATCTTCGGCGCTTCCCTCCTGCACCGGTCATCCGCATACGGACACCTGGTGTGGAAGCGGCAGCCTGACGGAGGATCTACCGCACTCGGAATCTCTCCGGAGAGCAGCTCGATCCGGTCTGTGCGATGATGCGGATCCGGGACAAGTATGGCATTCATCAGGTACCTGGTATAGGGATGCTGCGGGTTCTGATAAACATCGTCCACACGTCCCGTCTCGCAGAGTGTCCCGAGAAACATGATGCACACCCGGTCTGAGATATGCCGGACCACCGACAGGTCATGACTGATAAACAGATAGGTCAGGCCTCTGGATTTCTGCAGCTTTTTCAGAAGGTTCAGAATCTGGTTCTGCACCGGTACATCAAGCGCGGAGACAGGCTCGTCGCATACGATCAGCTCCGGATCCGCTGCGAGCGCGCGGGCGATGCCGATCCTCTGGCGCTGTCCGCCTGAAAACTGGTGCGGATAGCGGTACAGGTATTCCCCCGGAATGCCGACGTCCTCCATCAGCGCAAGCACCCGCTGTGTCAGCTCCTCCTTTGTCCGGCAGGTATGATTCGTCCTGAGCGGCTCAGCGATCAGATCCCGCACATTGAGCCTCGGATCCAGGGAAGCATACGGATCCTGGAAGATCAGCTGCAGCTGCCGGCGGTACTTGCGGAATTCCTTCTCGGAAAGATGCGTGACATCGTCTCCCCCGACCAGAAGCGCTCCGCTGTCCGGCCTGAGAAGACGGATCATCAGACGGCCAAGTGTAGACTTTCCGCAGCCGGATTCTCCCACCAATCCCAGTGTCTCTCCCTGAAAAACCTGCAGAGACACATCGGAAACAGCATGGACTTTTTTCTTTCTTCCCGCGGGAAACTCCTTTGTGAGATTCCTCGCCTCAAGCAATACACCGCTCATATCGCCTCCACAGGCTGCTGCTTTTCCTTTTCGGCAAGAAAGCACCGCACCAGATGTCCCTTTTCCCCGGCCGGAAGCATATCAGGCATCGACGTTTTGCACGGTTCCTGGCACTGACCGCAGCGGGGAGAAAAGCTGCAGCCCGCCGGCAGATGCAGAAGATTCGGAACAACGCCTGGGATGGTGGCAAGAACTTCTGCGTCACTCCTGAGAGAGCGGGCAGCCTGGAGCAGTCCTCTGGTATAGGGATGGGCCGGATGGTCGAACAGTGTCATGGTATCCGCCTGCTCAACGACTCTCCCGGCATACATCACATAGACATAGTCACAGATCTGCGCGATCACCCCGAGATTGTGGCTGATCAGCAGGATGCTCGTCCCTGCATCACACAGCTGCTTCATCAGACGCAGGATCTGCGCCTCCACAGTGACGTCAAGTGCTGTGGTCGGCTCATCCGCGATCAGAAGCTTTGGACTGCAGATCATCGCCATGGCGATCATAACCCTCTGCCGCAGTCCACCGGAGAGCTGGTGCGGATAACACTCCATACGGTTCTTCACGTCTGAGATTCCGACCTTTTCCAGCATCTGCGCAGCGCTTTTAGCCGCTTCCTTCTTCGACAGCTTCCTGTGCAACAGAAGGGCCTCCTCTACCTGCTTTCCCACCTTCATGACCGGATTCAGGCTGGTCATCGGTTCCTGAAAGATCATGGAGACCTCTGCGCCGCGAAGAGAGCAGGCTTCCTTTCCGGAGATGCCTGTCATCGCCTTACCGTCCAAAAGGATTTCACCGCTCACCACGCGGCCGGGATACCTGACCAGTCCCATGACAGACCGCGCCGTCACACTCTTTCCGCAGCCGGACTCCCCCACGATTCCCGTGATCTGTCCGGGCTGCACCTCAAGGCAGACATCGCAGGCCGCGCGGACCTCTCCCTGCTGCGTAAAAAAGCTTGTATTCAGATTGCGGATCTCAAGTGTTTTTGATTCCATCGTGACAACCTGTGATAAAGCCGCTGAAAGTCGGTTACGGCTACTTCTTCTGATAGGGATCCAGCACATCGCGCAGGCCGTCTCCCAGGAAATTAAATGCAAGCACGATCAGCATAATCGCGATGCTGGGCACCAGGCTCACCCACGGCGCATTGTACAGATACTGCCGTCCTTCGTTCACCATCAGGCCCCAGGAAGCGTTCGGCGGCTGGACGCCCAGTCCCAGAAAGCTGAGGCTGCTCTCGGTCAGGATCGCGGAAGGTACATTGAGCGTAAACAGCACAATCAGCGTGGGAAGGCAGTTCGGCAGCAGATGCCGGAACATAATCCGCGTCCGGGAGACACCGATCACACGGGCTGCCTCCACATACTCCGTTTCCTTCAGCGCAAGCGTCTGGGCGCGCACGATCCGGGCAACGCTTGCCCAGTTTACCAGCGCCAGCGTCAGAAAGATATTCACCAGCCCGTCGCCGAGCATATACACAATCACCATCGCCAGGAGCATCGACGGAAATGCAAGGACGACATCCGCAATCCGCATGATGACGGCATCCACGATTCCCTGCAAGTATCCTGCGATCACACCCAGCAGCGCCCCGCCCAGCATGCTCATGATGGTCGGAACCACTCCGGTCAGAAGAGATACCCTGGATCCATACAGAAGTCTGGTCAGGATGTCCCGGCCGGCCGCGTCAGTTCCGAACAGATGCGCGGATGACGGCGCACAAAGACGGTTCATCAGGTCCATGTCGCTGAAGCTGTAAGGCGTCAGCAGCGGCGCGAAGACCGCAGCCAGGATGAACAGAAGAATGACAGCCGCAGAAAAAACAGCAAGCTTGTTCTCCCGGACCAACCGGCGCATCAGGGTAAAAAAAGTCTCCGCTTCCCCGATCTCTCTTTTCAGTTCCTCCTCACGCTCTTTCGCATCCTTGCCGGCCAGAGCGGAACCGTCGGACGATGCATTCATGCCAGCCACAGCGTTCTTCTGCTGTTCTTCGTATTCGCGAACGATCTTCCGGGAACGATCTGAAACCATGATTCAGGCCTCCCTTCTGATCCTGGGATCAAGCACACGATACAGGGAATCTGCGATGAAATTCCCGATGACCACAACTGCCGCCGAAAAAAGAACCGTACCCTGCAGAAGCGGAATATCCCTGCCAGCGATTGCCTGAACCGCCAGACGCCCGATCCCGTTGATCGAAAATACGGTTTCCGTGATGACGGCACCTGACAGAAGTCCGGAAAACTGGATCGCCATCATGGTAATCACCGGAAGCATGGCATTTCTCAGGGCATGCACCACAAGCACACCGACCTGCCCTCTTCCCTTGGCCCGCGCGGTATCGATATAATTCTCTTCCAAGGTCTCCAGCAGCGTCGACCGGACCAGCCTGGCCACACTCCCTGCACTGTTCCAGCCGAGCGCGATGGCAGGAAGAATATAAGCAGCAAAACTGTCCATACCCGCGATCGGAAACAGCTTCAGCCGGTAAGCAAAAAAATACTGCAGCAGCATGGCTGTCATAAAAACAGGCATGGACACTCCAAGCAGGGAAGCGCCCATAAACAGATGATCCAGTATGGAATTCTTTTTTACGGCGGCAATGATACCACTGGTGATCCCGATCAGCCACGCAAACACTGCAGCCAGAAGCGCCAGAATCAGTGTATGGACAAATGCAGAAGCCATAAGGGAAGAAACCGGCTTGCCCAGAGAATAACTGGTGCCGAAATCACCGCGCAGGGCACCGCCGATATAGCGGAAAAACTGTACAAGAACAGGCTGGTCGAGCCCGAGTTCAGCAGTCATCCGCTCGATGACTGTATTGTCAGCGTGCTCGCCCATCAGAACGGCAATCGGATTGCCGGGTATGATTCTCAGCATGACAAAGATCAACAGCGCGCACCCAAGCAGTACAAGGACAGACTGCGCCAGGCGCTGCAGAGCATTGCGTACCATGCCATTTTCCTTTCTGTTTCTCTGATCCTAGTCTCTCTTCTCCCAGCCGGCGCTGATCTTCTCCTTCAGTTCTTCAAAACTTCTCAGTCCGCTGAGCGTATCATATGCCTCCACGCAGGAAGCTCCGGTTCCTGCCGCAAGATGCATGGTCATCTGTGGATCGTAGCCGTCCAGCACCGCCTTCAGGAACGCGGCTATGCTTGTATCCCCGGCGCCCGTTCCGGAAAGAACTCTTGAGGGGACATAGCTTTTCTCGAAGAAATCCTGGTCAGCCCACGCCTGGCAGTCCAGTCCGGCTGCAGGACTGATCTGCTCCAGCACGTCCTTGCCGGCCGTCTTCAGGTACATGCCCGGAACGCCGCACTTCAGAAGAAGCACCTTGCAGCCAAGCGTCATGCACTTTGCGGCAAGCGGGCGGATGTCCTGCTCCACATCCAGTATAGTCGTAACGTCCCTGCCGCCGGCACGCTTCTTCCAGGAATCAAACCGTTCCGGATCAAGCATCCAGCACAGTTCTTCGACACTCGGGCAGAAGAAGTCCACCAGTGGAAGCGAACGGACCAGGATCTGTTCCCAGTCCTGCCGCCCCGCATCGGAATCCGGGTCCACAGCAGCCATGTCCAGTGATACCGCGCATCCGGCTTCCTTCGCATGAGACAGAATCTTCAGAAGTTCTTCCCCGCCATTCTCATACGTGGCGCGCATAATCGGCGGGTAGCCAAAATGAAACAGCGCTGCCCCCTTCACCTTCTCCCAGGGAATATCACAGTCCCGGAACGTATCATTGGCACCTGGATGGTGAAGGAAGACCCGGTCAATCCCCGGGATCGCGATCACAACCGTATAGCTGCTCGCGTCCGTGTCCTGGACAATCAGGCCCTCGCTGGCTCCGTACTTTTCAAACTCCTTCAGAATCAGCGCTCCAAAGGCATCATTCCCGATCTTTCCCATCAGGGAAACGTCCGCGCCCAGTACCTTCAGTCCAAGCCCGGTGCTCGACACAACCCCGCCGACGGAGAGCACACAACGGCCGACCTGCACAAGCTTTCCGGGCATCAGTATGTCTTCAATCTTCGCACCGTTCAGTTCCGGAACCGCCGGTGTAATGTCGATGCACACATGGCCGGCACAGACAATTTTCTTTCCGCTCATACTCTCTTCCTCATCTTTCTGTCTCATCGTCTTAGTCCTGTCTTCTGATAATATGCTTTCTTTGCCTCGTACATACGCTCGTCGGAAATCCTGCCCAGCTCCGAGATATTTTCAGAAGGAAACTCACGGCTCGTCGCCCAGCCGCACGAAATCGTGAATCCCTTAATCTGCTGGCCCTCCCAGCCGGCGGTCATCTCCTCGAGCCGGTTTACCGCACTGTCCATCTGCGCGGAGGTAAGATTCAGAATCCCCGCGAATTCGTCTCCTCCGATCCGGTAGATCATACCGAATGCACCAAAGCTGGCCTTCAGGCAGCTGGCTGCCGCCTTGATCATCTCATCTCCCGCAGCATGTCCCAGCGTATCATTGACCTGCTTCAGTCCGTTCAGGTCAGCGGTAAGGTAAGTAAAATCCCCGGTCAGCTGCGCTGAGGCAAGAACCGCTTTCTTCTCCTCAAACGAGCGTCTGTTCTGAAGCTGGGTTGACTGATCCACGAAGGAAGCATGTGACAGCGCACGCGTGCGTGAGATGATAATACGCACCGCCAGCAGCATGATAATCAGTACGCCGACGCACATGACGACGTTCATCAGCAGAAGATTGAGCAATTGCCTGCGCCCTTCGCCCGCATCGCTCTCTACCACAAGATACCAGTCCAGGCCATCGACATATCTTGTCACGACGCAGCGCTCCGCATCCAGCTTCTGATAGATATATTCATTCTTCTGACTCAGCCGCAGATCCTTCAGATACTCCTTCCGGATTCTGCTCTCGTTTGTGTCAACCTGAATCAGCCCGTCAGAATCGATCAGACTGATCCGGACGCCGTATTCCTTTTCCAGGCTGACAAACATGTCCTGGCTTCCGGTCATGCGCGCGCCGACGCCGCACACACCGATCAACCGCGCGTTGTGATCCTCTATCCGGGTATTCACAAAGACCGTCCACTGATCTCCTCCCAGCTCGTCCCGGTCCACGTCAAGAACATATTCCTCCCCGGACGAGACAAAACGGGAATACCACTGATCATGCGCTCCGGCCGCTTCTTCTATCCTCTTATTCAGCCCGGCGTAAGAGTAGTACAGCTTGCTGGCATCAGACACCACAAAAGCAGTTTCACAGCCGGACGCTTCCTTCTGGCCGGTCAGATAGTCCGCCATCTGCTGCTCCATCTGCTCCGGTCCGGTCTGCTCCTCTTTCTCCAGGGCATCAATCAGAAAGGTATCATGCGCCATAGAGCGCGATACATTGACCGGCTCCGACAGCTCGCTGCGAATCAGATCATAGATCCGCGCCGCCAGAGATTTGCTCAGCTCCTGCACATTCCTCTGAATCATCAGCTGCAGCGACCACAGTGACACAAAGGTTGACAGCACGAAGCTCAGAATCACAATCGCTATGGCCAGCTTTGTCGTACGTTTGCTCATATCTGCACTTCCATCCCGGTGATCAGCCTGCTCTTCCCTGCACTTCCATCCCCGTAATCAGTCTGCTCTCCCCTATACTTCCATACTGGTGATCATGATCTGATACACTTCATCCGATGCATGTTCCAGCGCACCTGCAACATTCGGGTCAAAATGCGTCCCTGCGCCATCACGGATAATCTCCATGGCTTTCTCAAAGGGGAAGCCGTCTTTGTAGCTGCGCTTGGACACCAGCGCGTCGAAGACATCCGCGACCGCCATGATGCGTGCCGACAGCGGAATCTCTTCTCCCTTCAGTCCACAGGGATAACCGGTTCCGTTCCACTTCTCATGGTGATAGTGAGCCAGGTTCATCGCTTCTTCCAGGTATCCGGAATTGTCCCCGGAAACCGTCTTCATCGCATGCGCGATCACCTCCGCGCCTGCGGTGGTATGCGTCTTCATAATCTCAAATTCTTCATCGGTCAGCTTTCCGGGCTTGTTGAGAATCGTGTCTGACACCTGGATCTTTCCGATATCGTGCAGCGGCGCGGAATTCACGACGTCATACATAAACTTGTCCGTCAGCTGATTCGTATAGATCCCTTCCTTCTTCAGCTGCCGCATGATGATATCCGTATAAGCCGCCGTCTTCCTGACATGCTCGCCGGTATTCTGGTCACGGCTTTCCACCATGTCGGCAAGCACCAGGATCAGCCCGTTCTGCAGCTTTCTGATCACCTCGGACTGATGCTCCAGGTTTCCGACCGTAACCACCATGGCATCCGTTGTCTTGCATACGGACCTGTACAGATTCTCAATCTCATCGCCCGTCGAGATGTCCAGTTCGTGAATATGATGCTGCGTCTTTTCCCTGTCTTTTTCCGTGACATAGTTCGCAGAGCTCGTCGCCACATCCATCGCATTGATAGGCTTGACAATCCGGTAATCGGCAAACCAGACCGCGAGCGTCAGCACCAGGATGAAAAACCCGACAAACAGAGAGAACACACGGACCAGGAACTCATGGCCATTCTTTCTGATGTGCTCCATACTGACGTCCACGCCCACATAGCACTTGCAGACACCGTTGCTGTCATAGATCGGCTCATAGACAGTCAGAAGCCATCCATACTGCCCAGACGATTCCACCGGTTCGATCTGTCTGCCGGCAAGCAGATCAGGAAGCAGGGTTTTGAAATCGTCGTCAAACGCAATGAGTGCTCCCGGATCGCTTCCGGGCGTATCCGGCGTGTCCGCGTCAAACACGACCCGGCATCCTTCCTCCTCGATCTGATAGGCATATACATACTGCACGCTCTCCGTCCCGGAAGCAAGATCGTTGAAGCGTTCTTCAATCCGCGCATATCCGTTGGCTGTCTCACCCAGTTTGATGAATTCATCCACACGGTCTCCGTTTATGGCGTCCGCCGCCACATGTGCGACCCCCCACGCCAGCGCTGTCTGCTCCGCCTTCGCCGCTCTGCTGAAATGATAATAACTGATTCCTCCCACGCCGACGCCGATGATCAGCATGATCACCGCGACCGTGGCAACGATCTTGAAGCGCAGCGAAAACCGGCGGGCTCTCTTGCTGCCTGCCTTCTCCTCTTCCTGCTCCTCTCTGGAGACCGGATTCTGCTGCCAGCCGCTGTAATAAAACTTTTCCTTCACACCGTCAGGCAGGACGGCCATGACCACCGCAACCGACAGTACCGTGATCGTCTTGTCCGCAAGGTCGATCAGCATATCCGCCGCGAACTGGGACCAGAACTGACTCAACGCACCGGACTCATAGATCCTTACCGCCAGCGGAGAAGAGATGCCGGAAGCAAAGGCAAACCCATTCAAAGCCCAGGTAAGAAGCGAACCCAGTCCGCCTCCGATCAGGGCAAATGTCACAATCACCGTCAGGAGTTTCCAGGGCTTTCTGAAATTATAATAGTCTCTGGCCGCAAACCAGGCGGAGCAGATGGCAATCAACACCGTCAGCGAGCCATAATAAATCGTGGTGATGTCATTGATCCCATTGACAAGATTGGTAAAGAACCCGACCACGATGGCAGGGACATAGCCGCCCAGGGCCGCTGTCAGCGCACTGCCGATGTTGTCCAGATACAGGGGAAGCTCCAGACCCGTCGCCAGATGTGCCAGCAGATAATTGACCAGCAGTCCTGTCACGCACAGAACCAGGATATATCCCTTGTTATTCTTCTTTCTTATATATGCAACATTGTATGCAGAATTCATAAATACACCTCTCGCTGCATGCTGCTATCCGGTTTCTCATCAAGACAAACAGATATTTAGATTATAGCACGACTGGCCGCTCTGTTGACTTTCATTTACAAAAAACCATCATGCAGAGTGCGCTGCAGAACACGCTGCGGAACGCGCTTCAAAGTGCGCTGCAGAACACGCTTCAAAGTGCGCTGCAGAACATGCAGAAGACGGGCAGCGCACACGAGCGAAACTCACCCTTGCCCGCCGGAACACGGATCCCTATAATAAGAGAAACGGATATCGTCATCGCTGCGCCGGCAGCTGTCGGGGCGTATGACAATTCTCACAGAAAGAGAGGAATGCAGCATGAAGATCTACAAAGTAACAGATCCTGAGTTCAAGGAATACGGAAGAGTCGTGGAAGGCGTCAGCACAGACGACATCCTCAAGGTCCTGAAGGAGCAGACACCGATCCCGGAGGGGACAACCTATGTGCCGGATTTTGAGCCGATCAGCTCCCTGCCGGAAGCGAAGGCTGCAGAAAAAGCCCTGTTCGGCGGCGTTCCGGCAGAGTTCGGATTCTGCAACGGCCACAACAGGAAGCTGAACTGCCTGGAATATCACAGATGCAGTGAGTTCAATCTCGGAACGGAAGACTTTATCCTGCTTCTCGGAAGACAGCAGGAGATCGAAGACGGGTTCTTTGACACGGCAAAGACGAAGGCATTCCAGGTACCGGCCGGCGTTCTTGTAGAAGTCTACGCCACTTCGCTTCACTACGCCCCCTGCCATGTGGATGCTGCGAAGGGCTTCCAGGTGCTTGTCGTCCTTTCAAAAGGAACCAATACCGAGAGACCGGAAACAGAGAGCGGCTGTGATGAACTCACCTATCTGACCGCTGCGAACAAGTGGCTCCTTGCGCACGAGGAATCCTCCGAAGCACAGGGCGGCGCCCGCGTCGGACTGAAGGGAAAGAACATCGATCTGGATATCGATTGAAGACCCGGACAGTCCTCTGAAACAGAGTATCCTGAACCCCCGCCTGAAAAGGCGGGGGTTTCCCCATCCGGCGAAGCGCCGCTTTTATCCTGTTCTTCCCTGCACGATGCGCACATCCCTGATCGCACAGAAAAGGCGCAGCCTCAAATGGCTGCGCCGCCTGCAGTTACGTTATTTGACCCAAATTTCAATCCACCCGACTTCTGCGCGTTTCTTCTTCGCGTTCCACTTAATCGAACAATTGATTCTGAGCCGGCCTCTGTCGCCTGCCCAGTACAACCCGGTATCCTTCATACGTTTCTTCACATAGCTGTTCGTGGGTTTCTTACTCCCAACCTTGACCTGTCCTTTCTTCTTGTTGCTGTAATATGCATAATAGCCCTTTCCCCAGGCCTTTTTGATATTCTTATGAAATGCCGTAAGGGTCATGCCATAATAAATCTTTTTGTTCAGCGTAACGCCTTTCAAGACGGCAATCGAATCATTCTTATGGCCCTCCTGGCCGTCGCGTTCCAATGCCAGGTGAATACCGAAGGGAACCACTTTATTAACTTTTAACTGGTCGTAACCGGTATACTTCTGTTTTTCCGAATTCCAGTCATACCGGAAGGAATAAGATTTCTTACCCTTTGTAACCTTAAACTTCTTACCGTCTTTGGATACATTAAAATCCGGCTTCTTCGCAGCAGCCGCAGACACACAGATCCCCTGCATCACAAATGACATGGTTAACAGCAGGACAAGCAGCAGCACAGACTTTCGAGATGTTCTCTTCATACAGACAATCCTCCTTCTTTGATATGTGCATACCGATTTCATGTATACATAAAATCTGGCACTATTTAATCACGTTTAAACATTCCCGTCAATCAATAAAGCGTTCTGCACCTGCTCTCCGGATCCCGGGGTGAATTCCATGGATTTTGTATGGCCTTGCAGATGGTATTCAGGGATGCTTTTCGCTATAATCCTTTTTCTTTCAATTTCCGTTCAGGAAGGTTGAAACCTTTCTATATATCTGTTTTTGCCCTTTCTTGTCAGGGTGCCTGGACTGTGTGGAGATATTTCCAAGCATGATGTACGGCACCTGGTAATAAGCACAGGTGGACTGCATCCCCCTGACAAGACGAGAGCAGATATACTTATCATTGATCAGGACCACAATTTCTGCCTTCGGATATTTCTTTTTCAGGTAGTTCAGAATATAGCTGAATGACGGCAATGCTTTCCGCAGATCCTTCTTCGTCCATTTTTCGAACTTAACCTTTCCGATCGGCTTTTTCCTCCAGCTGTCATTTGTCCCGCCCTGAACAAAGATAAGATCAGCCTTTGTCCTCTTTCCGTTCAGATACTTTCTCATCCGGCTAAGATAAGAAGTCCGATTATGGCTTTTTCCACCTTTATAGATATATCCGAAACAAGAACCGGAATAAGAACAGTTGACCGTCATCTTGTACCGCCCGGTTTTGATCAGTCTGTACCACCACATCTGTGAAACATGATTGATATTATTCGGCCATTTATTTTCACCGTCTTTTCCCTTAATCGCATAGGAACACTCATATCCTTTCGGAATCATTCCGTAATATGCCGAATAGGAATCACCGAGGATGGCAAACCTTTTCCTTCCCTTCGCAGAAACATTCATCGAAAAAAGCATCAGAAACAGACCTGCGGTGCAGAGCAGAACCAGAGCCATTTTTTTGGTACTTCTGAAGCGCACAATCATCTCCATCCCTTCAAATCTCCCGCACTTTTTTATTCCGCTCATCACGCGCCTGCCTGTCAAAGAAGCACTACAACCTCCAAATGCACCAAATGCAAAAGCCCGAAGATACATATACACACTGCGTCTCCGGGCTCTATTCCTGGTAAGATCCGACAGTTCGAGTTACCAGATATTCACTGCTCCTGTCTCACTGCCCCGTACCCAGTAAAGCATATTCTCGTCCACGCGGACATACACGGAATCAGCGTCCTGCGGAATCTTCGCCGCAATCGAATCCGTGGAAATAGAACCGCCCATCGGGCTCTGGATGATGATGTTAAGAGATGCACGGCGCGCCGCCCTCTTCGCATCCTCCACAACCGGCTCTACAGCTTCTTTCACCTTCCTTGCTGCCTTCCGCACCGTCTTCTTCACCTCAATCTGCGCTGCAACGACATCGTCGCTCTGCGCTGCGGCTTTTACGGCTTCCTTTGCCTTGCGGGCCGTCTTCCGCACGGTCTTCTTTACTTCGATCTCCTCAGCGGCGACCTTGTCCGCAGCTGCTTTTTTGACTTCTTTCATGATGGCTCCCTCCCGTCATATGTCTCCTGTTTCTATGTGGTTTTGCTCATAAGGCATCAGTTCCATGTATGTATTTTATGCAGTTCTTCCCAGAAGTCAAGAAATGTGCAAATCAGGAAAAAACAATATCGGCAATACGATCCCGTATGATCTTGAAGTCATTCGCGACAGAGACAATTTCTTCCGTCACCTGCTCATCAAGCGCAAGCGCTTCTTTCACATAGTCAAACGCCGCCTGCTCATTCTCCCCGACATTGTGGTCAGACAGAATGATTCCGCAAATTTCAAACAGGACGATCTTTTTTACAGGGTTTTCCTTTTCACCAAAATAGTCTGCAAGTTCATGAATTGAACCTGTATCAGGGATTTCGTGCACTGAAAGCTCATTTCGATAGCTGTCGATGATTTCCTGCTCTTCCTCTCCATATCCGCCGTCACAGGAAGCCAGCTTATAAACCAGCTCAAGAAATTTACCACGCGCTTCCGCATCAAGTCGATCTGCAAACATCTCGCACCCTCCTCCTTTGTTTGTCATGCATATTTTGAATAAACTAAATGAATCTTGCATTTGAAAAACCAAGATCTTTGAAGCTCATCCCCAGATCCTTCAGAATCCTGTTTCCTGTTTCAAAGAATAAATATTCAACCACAAATAACGCATCTTCTTCTATATAATTATCTGTTTTCTTTTTGTTTTTCTTATTCACTTTGAACCGTATATCTGTTGTGTACAGTAGTTTATTCATATCAAACGTGGCTTCTGCGTCATACTGAAGAGAATTACCGTCATACCTAATCACATGAAGATTGATCTTTCCCCCTGAGATTGTTGATTTGT
>CAMIVF010000013.1 GCA_946401715.1 uncultured Clostridia bacterium
CCTGCTGAATCAGTTCCGGCATGAACCGGTAGAAGAAGGTCAGAAGCAGCGTCGCAATATGCGCGCCGTCCACATCGGCATCTGTCATGATGATGATTCTATTGTATCGAAGTTTTTCGATATCAAAATCTTCATGGATACCTGTTCCGAAAGCAGTAATCATGGCGCGGATCTCTGCATTGCCGAGAATCCGGTCCAGTCTGGCCTTCTCCACATTCAGGATCTTGCCGCGCAGAGGAAGGATCGCCTGGGTTGCCCTGGCCCTGGCCGTCTTTGCGGATCCGCCGGCGGAATCTCCCTCCACGATAAAGATCTCACAGTTATCCCTGTTTTTATCCGTGCAGTCCGCCAGCTTGCCCGGCAGGCTCAGGCCGTCAAGTGCGCTCTTCCTGCGTGTCAGGTCCCTTGCCTTTCTTGCCGCTGCCCTGGCTCTCTGTGCCATCACGGACTTCTCTATGATCAGCTTACCGATCTGCGGATGCTGCTCCAGATAGATGCCGAGTCTTTCACTCAGAAGACTCTCCACAGCACCTCTCGCCTCGGAATTACCCAGTTTCTGCTTGGTCTGTCCTTCAAACTGAGGCTCTCCGATCTTGATGGAAATAATCGCAGTCAGGCCTTCCCGGATGTCCTCACCCGTCAGGTTCTCCTCACTTTCTTTGAGAAGCTTCTGTGCCCTTCCGTAGTCATTGAACGTCTTGGTCAGGGCATTCCTGAAGCCCGTCATGTGGGTTCCGCCCTCCGGCGTAATGATATTGTTGACGAAAGAATACGTCGATTCATTGTAGCCGTCGTTATGCTGCAGCGCGACCTCTACCAGAACGCCATCCTTCTCCCCTTCGCAGTCGATGATATCGTCATACAAAGGTGTCTTTCCCTTATTCAGGTACTGCACAAACTCCCGGATGCCGCCTTCATAGTGAAATGATCTTTCCTTCCACGGATCGACTCTCTCGTCCGTCAGCGTAATCCGGAGTCCCCTGGTAAGAAATGCAGTTTCCCTTAATCTTTGTTTCAGGGTATCAAAATCATAGTCCAGCGTTTCGAAGATCGAACCGTCCGCCATGAAGGTAACCTGCGTCCCGCGCTCATCAGGATCACAGTCTCCGACCACCTTCAGGTCATACATGGCATGACCCTTTTCATAACGCTGCTGGTAAATCTTTCCCTCCGAAAAAACCTGCACCTCCAGATAATCGGACAGGGCATTGACAACGGACGCACCGACACCGTGCAGTCCGCCCGAAACCTTATATCCCCCGCCGCCGAACTTTCCGCCGGCATGCAGAACAGTAAAGACAACCTCAACCGCGGGACGTCCGGTCTTCTCATTGATTCCGACCGGAATCCCTCTTCCGTCATCTCTTACTGTTATGGAATTGTCCGGGTGAATATTGACCTTGATATGACTGCAGGCACCAGCCAGAGCTTCATCGACGGAATTATCCACGATCTCATACACCAGATGATGCAGTCCTCTGGCAGACGTCGACCCGATATACATGCCGGGCCTCTTACGGACCGCCTCCAGTCCCTCCAGTACCTGTATCTGATTCGCGCCGTATTCAGCGCCTGTTTCAGTTCCCATATAACCTCCGTAACCGGGCTGTCTTTATATTGTACGCATTTGGGAGAATTATACCACATCTATGTGCGAAGCGCGACACCTTCCTGCACATGGAAAACCCTGTCGATCTGCACGGGACTGTTCCGGTACTCCTCCAGGCCGGTGCATGTGATGAAAGTCTGGATCCCGCCGATTGATTCCAGAAGATAATGCTGCCTTCCGGTATCCAGCTCAGAGAGAACATCATCCAGCAAAAGCACGGGAAAATCACCGGTTGTTTCCTTCACCAGTTCGATCTCCGCGAGCTTCAGGGAAAGGGCTGCCGATCTTTGCTGCCCCTGGGAACCGAATCTGCGGATATCCATTCCATTCACCTCAAAGATCAGGTCATCTTTGTGCGGACCACAGGAAGTCGATTTCAATACAAGGTCTTTTTCCCTGTTTTTTCTCACGTTAACCGCAAAGGCTTCCACTGATGTATTTTTCTCATAACCGGTCTGAATCTCTTCCCTGCCGCCGCTCAGCTTCAGATGGATCGGACGGATGATTTCAGAAAGTGTTTCCACAAACTTTTCTCTCAGCCTGATCAGGACAGATCCGTATCTGACCAACTGTTCGTCCCAGACATCCAGCGTGTCCATATCCTGCGGACGAAAGGACAGATCCTTTAATAGACGGTTTCTCTGCTGCAGGATCTTATTGTACGCAGTCAGAGAAGACACATAGACTTTGTCAAGCTGACACAGTTCCATATCAAGAAATCTGCGCCTTCTTAAGGGGGCATCCTTGATGATGCCAAGATCCTCCGGAGAAAAGAAGACAAAATGTCCAAGGCCGACCACGTCCTGCGCTTTCCTGACCGGAACCTGGTTGACGGCAATTCCCTTTGCCTTTCCTTCCTTCAGGTGAATATCAATTCTGTAGTCGACATTCGGTTTTTTCATCTCCATCCGAAGATGTGCTTCCTGTGCGCCGAACCGGATCATCTCACTGTCTTTCGAAGTCCGGTGTGACCGGGTCGTACCACAGAAATAGACAGCCTCGAGGATATTGGTCTTCCCCTGGGCATTCTCTCCGTAGAAGAGATTTGTCCCGGTAGAAAACGCCAGATCCAGGCTGTCGTAATTCCGAAAATGATCCAGTTTCAGTTCACTGATGTACATGAACCGTCTCACCGTTGTATTCGACTGTTTCACCGTCGTGAAGCTTCTTACCGCGCATCGTACAGACTTCTCCGTTCACCAGAACCTGTCCCTGCGCGATGACATACTTCGCGTCAGATCCTTCATCCACAAGACGCACAGCCTTCAGCAGCTGGCCAAGCCGGATAAAGTCTTCCCCCTGACGTAATTTAAAATCCATCATGAAAGTATCCTTTCTGACTCAGACAAAATTCACCGGAAGCACCATGTAGATATATGACTGCGCCTCATCTCTGATGAAGCAGGGTGCCTTGGAATTCAGGAAATAGATCAGAATCTCCTCATCGTCGATCACACGGATCGCATCAAGAATAAACTTCGGGTTAAACCCGATCTTCAGTTCCTTTCCTTCCATCGCGATACCGACATCGTCCGACATGGATCCCATCGGAGATGTGATCTTCAGGTTCATGGAATCCGTCCCGACAGTCATCACCAGCGGCCTCTTGTCCGCTTCGCTGGTAAAGAGCAGCGCACGGTCTACCGCACTGGAAAGCTCAGACTTTCTCACAGAAATCTTCGTCTCGAAGTCATTGGACAGCATCTGATCGACACGGAAATAAGTTCCTTCAATCAGCCGGGAAACCATGGTTGTCTGATCCATCTCAAACAGTACATGATTCTTCGTGAAATACAGTCTCACTTCATCTTCCGTCTCACCGGTCAGAATCTTCCCGATTTCATTCATTGTTTTCCCGGGAATGATCGCCTCACGGTTTTCATACACCGCGTCCAGCACGATTCTGCGGATGGCGATGCGATGGCCGTCGAGACCGACCAGACGGATCTCATTTTCACGGATCTGCAGGAATTCTCCTGTCAGAATCTTATTCGCGTCATTCATGGAGATGGAGAAGATCGTCTGCCGGATCATCTCACGCAGCTGAAACTGTGTCAGGATCACAGGATCCTTGCGATCGATCGCGGGAAGCGGACTGAATTCTGTCGTATCCTTTCCCACAATATGAAATACCGACTTCTCACAGGATATGGTTGTCTGGTAATTGCCCGCAACTTCGATCGTAACATCACTCTCCGGCATCTTCCGGATGATCTCATAGAACATCTTTGCATCCAGGCAGATCAGTCCTCTTTCTTCGATCGTCCCGTTGACAACCGTCTCGATTCCCATCTCCATGTCATTGGAAGTAAACCGGATCGTATCTACCGTAGCGTCAATCAGGATACAGTAGAGAATGCTCATGGTTGTCCTGGAAGGAACCGCACGCATGACGATTCCGAGTGATTTCAGCAGTTCCTGTTTCGGTGCAGTGATTTTCATAGCGCTCCGCCTCTCTGAAGAAATAAATAAATAATAAATCCGACTTCGTCGTCTTAACGGCTGTGGATTAGTGGAAATGACCTTCCAGCCTTCCGGGTACGGACATTTCCGGTGCGGAAAAGCAGAAGACAGATTCCGTTGTTCAGACAGGAAAACTCTCTGTCTTTCCACATCGGGTCTTTCCTGATTCCGGTTTCAGGTTCCTCCTGTTTTTTGAAGCCTGCCGGAGAGGAACATGTATCCACGCTCATTCACATGTTTAAACTGTGGAAAAGTGGAAAACAAAGTGGATAAAGCAGGCTGGGGATCCTTAATTGGACGGATTGATCTTCTTTTTCAGAACATCAATGGTCCGTCTGATATCCTCATACTGTTTGATATCATTGTCAACCTTTTCTATTCCATGCATGATGGTGGAATGGTCTCTCTTTCCAAGGGAATCCCCGATGGAACTCAGAGACAGGTTTGTCATATTCCGGCACAGATACATGGCAATATGCCTTGGCTGCACGATCTCAGAGTTTCTCTTTGATCCTCTCAGATCCTGCGCAGAGATATTAAAGTGTTCTGCGACGGTGTTGATTATCAGGTCTGAAGTAATCTCCCGCTTCGTGTCAGGAGAAATGAATTCCTTCAGCGCATTTTCCGCAAGCTCCAGTGTAATCTCGCTGTTCTCCACGCGGCTCAGCGCGATCAGCTTCGTCAGGGCTCCCTCCAGTTCACGGATGTTGGAGCGGATGTTGGAAGCGATATACTGCAGGATCTCATTGCTGATCATATAGTGTTCCGCTTCTGCTTTCTTCTGCAGGATCGCCATCCTGGTTTCATAGTCCGGCATCTGGATATCCGCAAGAAGGCCTGACGCGAATCTTGTCTTCAGCCGTTCGTCCAGTGTATCGAATTCCTTCGGCGGACGGTCTGACGAAATGATGATCTGTTTTTCCCTGCCGATCAGTTCATTGAAGGTATGGAAAAACTCTTCCTGTGTTGATTCCTTTCCTATTATAAACTGAATATCATCAATCAGCAGTACGTCAATGTTGCGATAGCGGTGACGGAACGAATTGATCAGGGAAATATTGTTGGAATTCCTGAGTGCGTCGATCAGCTGATTGGTAAATGTCTCAGACGAGACATAGCAGACAGCCTTCTCCGGCTGCGTCGTGATAATATGCGCCGCGATCGCATTCATCAGGTGCGTCTTGCCGAGTCCGGGTCCTCCGTAAATAAAAAGAGGGTTGTACATTCTTCCGGGTGACTCCGCGACAGCGACGGCGGCGGAATGCGCAAACTTGTTATTTGATCCGACGACAAAGTTTTCAAAGGTATACTTCGGATTGAGACCGGCATCCAGCATCGTCATGTTGAGCTTCGGATCCACGCCGGGAATTTCGACTCTGTCCGCTTCCGTATTCCGAAGAGAGTTTTCTTCCGCTCTTTCCGGAAGGATAAAGCCGATTTCATATTCGGTTCCCGTGATCTCTGCAACCGCAACCTTCAGAGGATACAGATACTTTTTTGAGATATAGTCGATCCCCATCTGGCCTGTGGTGACCAGAATCACAACGGTGTTATTTCTTACATCATGAACCCTCAGAGGCTGGAGCCAGGTACGGTAAGCGACATCTGTGACATCGAATTCCTCTCTGACGCTCTGAAGGATTTTTTCCCATGTTTCTGTGCTGATTTCCGCCATAACTGTTTTCACACTTTCCTCAAAATGATATAGAACGATTAGATGATAAGATAAAACAAAAGGTTTTTCAATCTGGCACAAAGCTGAGGCTGTGGATAACTTTTCACCTGAAAAGATGCTTTGATTAAGGGAAAAATGAAGTTTATCCACTTTCTGGAAGATTTATCAACAGATTTATCCACGCATTTTCCGGAAAAAGTGGAAGATTTGGTGGACAAGTTTTCCCGTTTTTTCTATCTTGACTGGGCACATGCTTCTGCATATAATTGTAGCGATGTTTTCTCGAAATAATGGCGGGATGATAGAAACCCATGAGAGATAGAGATCTGGGAGCGAAGGGGGTGTTTGACAGATGAAGATGACGTTTCAGCCGAAGAAAAGGCAGAGATCAAAAGTCCATGGCTTCCGCAGCAGGATGAGCACAAAGGGCGGCAGAAAAGTTCTCCAGGCCAGAAGAGCCAAGGGAAGAAAAGTTCTTTCCGCATAATGAAGTATCAGGAGAGTTTCGCATGATCGTTCGAAACTCTCTTTTCACGTGCAGAGATAACATGAAGTATTCAGATCGTTTAAAAAAGACCAGAGATTTTTCCATCGTCTATCAGAAGGGAAAATCCGTTGCGAACCGGACACTGGTTCTGTATGTTCTCAGAAGAAAGAACGCTGATACAAACCGTGTGGGCATTTCGGTGAGCAAAAAGGTCGGCAACAGCGTCATCCGCCATAGATTGACAAGACTTGTCAGAGAAAGCTACAGGCTTCATGAATTGGAATTCGACAGAGGTCTGGACCTGATTGTTCTGGTCAGACCAGGCGCGAAAGAAAGCGATTTCTTTACAATTGAACGCGCGCTGCTCGCCTTAGGGAAAAGAGCAGAAATCACAGGCAATCACGCGGAGGAGGGAGCCGGGATATGAAAAAGATCATGATCTGGTCGATTCATAAGTATCAGAAGCATCTCTCTCCGCTCAAAACCACCAGGTGTCCGTACTATCCGACCTGCAGCAACTACGGTCTGCAGGCGATTGAAAAGCACGGTGCGCTGAAAGGTGGTTTACTTGCCGGGTGGCGTATCTTAAGGTGCAATCCATTTTCACACGGAGGATACGATCCGGTTCCATAACGAATCATAAAGAGGAAAAACCTATGAGTT
Source organism: uncultured Clostridia bacterium (assembly GCA_946401715.1). Taxonomy (GTDB): domain Bacteria; phylum Bacillota; class Clostridia; order Lachnospirales; family Lachnospiraceae; genus Porcincola. Next base: position 6,898 of record CAMIVF010000013.1, read on the forward strand.
TACTTACCAAAAGCGGCGGGATCCTCGGACCGATCGCTACGGTGCTCGGTTATATCATGTCCGGAATCTTTGCGGTTCTTGTGGCAATCCATATTCCGAACATCGGCCTGTCGATCGTATTGTTTACGATCGTCATTTATATGCTGATGCTTCCGCTGACCTACCGGCAGCAGAAGTTTTCCAGAATGACACCTCTCATGAATCCGGAGCTGAATGCGATTCGTGAGAAGTATAAAGGGAAAAATGACCAGGCGACCATGCAGCGTATGAATGAGGAGACGCAGCAGGTCTATGCAAAGTACGGCGTCAATCCTGCCGGATCCTGTGTACAGCTGGTCGTTCAGATGCTGATCCTCTTCCCCCTGTACAGGGTGATCATGAATATTCCTGCTTATGTACCGCAGGTCAAGAAAGTATTCACTGATCTGGCTTCCCAGCTTCTGGAAACGGCAGGTGCGGAAAAGTATCTGAAAGAGATTGCGACTTCCATTCAGGCAACCACAATCTCAAAAGAGTTTACGCAGAATACGGTGATTGATACGCTGTATAAATTCCGTCCGAACAACTGGACAGAGCTTGCATCGAAATTCCCGGATCTGAAGGATATCATTTCATCGACAGAGACAGCGATCGGGAAGATGAATGACTTCCTGGGACTGAATATCGCGAACACGCCCATGAACTATATCAAGGAGCATACTTCTGTATGGCTTGTCATCGGCGCGATTTTGATTCCGGTCCTTGCAGCTCTGTCACAGTGGATTTCCGTCAAGGTTTCCATGGCAGGCAATCCGCAGCCGGAAGGTTCCGACCAGATGGCAGGAACCATGAAAACCATGAATACCATCATGCCGCTGATGTCAGCATTTTTCTGCCTGACACTTCCTGTTGGTATGGGTATCTACTGGATCATGTCCGCTGTCGTCAGAATGGTTCAGACCATCTTCATCAATAAAAGTCTTGAGAAGCAGGATATGGAAGAGATTCTCCGGAAAAACATGGAGAAGAACAAGAAGAAGATGGAAAAGAAGGGAGGCGCGACCGGCGAGCAGATCGCCAGGAATGCTTCCATCAATACAAGGAATGTGAACCCGAACACCAGCCGTGCGAAGAAGATGCAGCAGGCGTCTGTCGGTCTGGACGAAAAAGCAATTTCCAGAAAAGCAAATATACGTCCCGGATCTTTGGCTGAGAAGGCGAATATGGTTCAGGAATACAATGAAAAGCATCGTAAGAAGTAAAGATTGCATGAAAGATTGCATGGAGGAATAAGAACCCATGAGTGAATTTATCAGGGTCAGCGGGAAAACGCTGGAAGATGCGATCACCAATGCGACGATCCAGCTTGGCGTGACCAGCGATCATATTGTGTACAATGTGATTGAACATGAATCAAAAGGATTTCTGGGACTCGTCGGACAGAAGGACGCCGTGATCGAAGTCAGAGTCAAAACAGAAGCCGACGAGCAGGCGGAAAACCTGAGAAGGAAGGCAGAGGAAGGAATACTTTCTTCTTCAGAAGAAGAGGTGCAGACGGAAGATACGGCCGCGGCTGAGAGTTTTGTCAAGGCTGCAGAGGAAAAACCTGCAGAAGCTGTTGAAGAAGCTGCCAAAGAAGACAGTGCCGCGGAGAAGGAAGAGGCCAGGCCGGCCGGCGGAAGAAAGGAACGGGAGATCCGTCCTCTGGAGAATCCGCAGGAAGCCATCGATAAGGCTGAAAACTTCCTGAGAGATGTATACAGCGCGATGGGAATGGACGTTGAACTCATCAGCAATTATGATGGAGAAGTACTGAACGTCCAGATGAACGGCGACGATATGGGTATCCTGATCGGCAAGAGGGGACAGACGCTGGATTCTCTTCAGTATTTGGTCAGCCTTGTCGTCAATAAAGGAAGCGCCACTTATGTCCGCGTCAAGCTGGATACGGAGAACTACAGAGAGCGCCGTAAGGCAACACTCGAGAACCTCGCAAAGAATATCTCCGTGAAGGTCAGAAAGACACGTCAGAGTGTGTATCTTGAGCCGATGAACCCTTATGAGAGAAGGATCATTCATTCTGCGCTGCAGGCGGATCCATTCGTCACGACACACAGTGAAGGGGAAGAACCGGACCGCAAGGTCGTTGTCAGCCTCCGGGCAGACGCGGACCTGGATGCTCTTGACCGCAAGTACGGTGAGAAGCGTTATCGCAGCGGACGCGGCGGATACCGCGGATCCAGGAAGGGAAACCGCAGAGGCTATCACAAGAATCACGAAGACAGCCTGCAGGAAGAAACACAGCAGATGGAACCGGTTCAGATTCCGGAAACCGGAAGCGCGGATTCATCGATCGAATAATAATCGAATCATATGTAAGAAGAAACGCGGCAAGCTGGCTGTTGGCAGTCTTGAATTATGCTATGATACCCGTATCCTGTCGGTTAGAGACGGGATGCGGGTTTTCTATCTGTTGATTCCGTCGAAATTGCCGGCTGCATCAGGCGGATCTCAGCCTCGTTCAGAGGAAAGAAGCTTTGCACCGGGTGCGGCGCGGAAAATCCCCGGAAACGCTGTCTGACAAGAAGAAACAAGGAAACTGGAAACATGGAAAATACACGGGATACCATAGCTGCCATATCAACCGCTGTGAGTGAATCCGGCATCGGAATCATACGAATCTCCGGGCCGTGCGCCATTGAAGCGGCTGATCTCCTCTTCTGCTCTCCCGGCGGGAAAACGCGCCTGAAGGAAGTAAAGTCACACACCATCCATTATGGATTCATCTGTGATCCGGAAGGTCATGTGATAGATGAAGTTCTGGTGAGTGTGATGCACGCACCGAGGACCTATACTGCGGAGAATACGGTTGAGATCAACTGCCACGGCGGTGTTCTCGCCATGCAGAAGGTTCTGGACGCGGTGCTCCACTGTGACAGATACCAGAAAACAGGTAAGGGACAGGAAGCAGGGGAAAGAGCGCGGAAAAGCGATGAGACAGTTCATGTCCGGGCCGCAGCGCCCGGAGAATTCACGAAGAGAGCATACCTGAACGGGCGGATCGATTTATCCCGGGCAGAGGCTGTCATGGATCTGATTGAGGCGAAAAATGAATTCGCCCTGCGCAATTCCGTCAGCCAGGTCAGAGGCTCTCTGTTCCGTGTGATTGCTGAGCTTCGCGGAAAGATCCTGTATCAGATCGCGCATATAGAAGCATCTCTTGATGACCCGGAAAATCTGGATTTCACGCCGCATCTTCCGGAATTCAGAGAGGATCTGTCCGCCTGGCGGAATACGCTGAAGAGGCTGATCCTGACAGCGGAGGATGGACGTCTTGCCGCTGAGGGAATCCGCACTGTCATCGTCGGCAAACCCAATGCGGGAAAAAGTTCCTTTCTGAATCTGCTCCTTGGCCAGGAGCGTGCGATCGTAACGGAAATCGCAGGAACAACGAGAGATCTTCTGACAGAGACAATTCACCTGCAGGGGATGACATTGCTTGTCACCGATACGGCCGGGATCCGGGATACGGATGATACGGTGGAAAAGATCGGTGTAGAGCGCGCCAGGCAGTCTGTTGAGGAAGCGGATCTTCTTCTGTGGATGGTTGACTCTTCCGTTCCTCTTGATGAGAATGACAGAAGCATCGCTGCTCTCCTCTCCGGCCGCCGTTCAATTATTCTGCTTAATAAAACAGATCTTGCAGAACAGACCGGTGTGGAGGATGTCCGGAAGATGGTGCGGGATAACGTGGTCAGATCTGCATCTGCAATGAAGAAATCAAAGGATACGGAACCGGAGAGTCTGACACAGATCATTCCATTTTCTGCAAAAGAAGGAACCGGCTATGACGCATTTGTCCGGATGCTGAAAGATCTCTTCTTTCATGGTAAACTGTCGTGGAATGATGAGGTGGTGATTACAAATGCCCGTCATAAGCTGCTCCTGGAACAGGCAGAAGACAGCCTCGAACGTGTTTCGGACAGTCTGGATGCCGGTATGAGTGAGGATTTCTTTTCAATTGACCTGATGAGCGCCTATGAATCCCTGGGCGCGATCATCGGCGAAGAAGTCGGTGAAGATCTGGCGGATGAGATCTTTTCAAGATTCTGTATGGGAAAATAAGGAAGTTGGATGATGAGTACGGCTGTTCTTGAAGAATATGTAGATGTTGCAGTTGTCGGAGCCGGACATGCCGGCTGTGAGGCAGCGCTTGCCTGCGCGCGGCTGGGTCTTGAAACCGTTCTGTTTACCATGAGCGTGGAGGCCATTGCCATGATGCCCTGCAATCCGCACATCGGCGGAAGCTCAAAGGGACATCTTGTGAGGGAAATAGATGCGCTTGGCGGAGAGATGGCAAGGTGCATCGATCATACCTTCCTGCAGAGCCGCATGCTGAACCGGTCCAAAGGACCGGCAGTACATTCTCTCAGGGCGCAGGCAGATAAGGCTGCATATTCGTCCAGGATGCGGCAGACGCTGGAAAAACAGGAACACCTCCAGATCCGGATGCAGGAGGTAACGGAAATCATAACCGATGAAAAGAATACACTTACCGCAGTTAAGACGGTATCCGGTACGGTGTGGCACTGCAAGGCTGCGGTCCTGTGTACCGGAACCTATCTGAACGCACGGTGTATCTACGGGGATGTCTCGGTATCGACCGGACCGAATGCAACGCAGGCAGCCACGCATCTGACAGAATCTCTGAGACAGCATGGGATCGAAATGTATCGATTTAAAACAGGAACCCCTGCAAGAATCGACGGCAAGACGATCGATTATTCGAAAATGACCCGTCAGGATGGAGATGTCCCGGTGATTCCATTTTCCTTTGAGACTGACCCTGCTGAGGTACAGATCGATCAGGTACCGGTCTATATCACGCACACCAATGAAGAGACCCATGCCATCCTCCGGGATAATCTGGACCGCTCTCCTCTTTTTTCCGGTGAAATCCAGGGGACCGGACCCCGCTACTGCCCTTCCATTGAGGATAAAGTCGTCCGCTTCAGCCAGAAGACTTCTCACCAGGTTTTTGTGGAGCCGCAGGGAAGGGAAACCGATGAGATGTACATTGATGGAATGTCGAGCAGTATGCCGGAAGACGTTCAGGTCAGAATGTATCGTACGGTACCGGGACTGGAGCATGCCCGGATCGTGAAGATGGCCTATGCGATTGAATACGATTGTATCAATGCGCTGCAGCTGAAGGATACGTTTGAATTCCGGGCGATTGAGGGACTCTTCTCCGCGGGACAGTTTAACGGCAGTTCAGGGTACGAGGAAGCCGCGGCGCAGGGACTGTACGCCGGCGTCAATGCTGCAATGAAAATCCTGGGAAGAGATCCTTTGAAAATCGACCGTTCCGAGGGATATATCGGAGTCCTGGTGGATGATCTGATCACCAAGGAGAATCATGAGCCTTACCGTATGATGACATCACGCGCGGAATACCGGCTGCTTCTGCGCCAGGACAACGCAGATCTCAGACTGCTGGAGAAGGGGTATCAGACGGGGCTGGTATCAGAAGAAAGATACCAGAAATTCCTGAAAAAGAGAGAACAGATTGCGGAAGAAACAGCCAGAGTGAAGAAAATCACGATCGGAGCCGGCCAGGAGGCCAGGCAGTTCCTGGAAAGTGTGCATTCCACACCTCTGACTACTTCAGCGACTCTGGCTGAGCTGATCCGCCGGCCGGAATTGAATTACCGTATTCTTGCCAGGCTGGATCCGGACCGCCCGAACCTGAGTGAAGAGGTGCAGGATGAGGTAGAGATTGAGATCAAGTATGAAGGCTACATAGAGAGGCAGACAAAACAGGTGAAGCAGTTCCGAAAGACTGAGCACATGAAGATCCCTGAAACGATCGATTATGATCTTGTTCCAAGTCTTCGGAATGAAGCAAGACAGAAGCTGAAAGAGATCCGCCCCTCTTCCATCGGACAGGCATCCCGCATCATGGGAGTAAACCCGGCGGATATTTCTGTTTTACTGATCTATCTGAAAAGGTAGCGGTAAAGCGCACAGGATGAAGCAAGATGAAACAGGAGGGGCCTTCCGGTTCCTTCTGTAAAGACTGTTAAGAGGAAAGGGTGACCATGAAAAATACATCGACAGACATCAATATATACAATACATCGATTCTTGTCGATGGGTGTAAGGAAATGGGAATCTCTCTTTCTGACAGGCAGCTGGAACAGTTTGTACAGTACTATCAGATGCTGTATGAGAAAAACAAAGTCATGAATCTGACAGCAGTCACAGAATGGAATGAAGTACAGGTAAAGCATTATCTGGACAGTCTTCTCCTGTGTCGTGTGACAGACCTGTCAGAACCGATCCGTGTGCTGGATCTGGGAACAGGGGCCGGTTTTCCGGGAATCCCACTGAAAATTGCATTTACAAATCTGGATATTGTATTAGCGGACTCTCTAAATAAACGGATTCTCTTTCTGGACGAGGTAATCAGAAAACTCGGACTGACCGGGATCAGGACGGTGCATGGACGGGCGGAGGATCTTGGAAAACAGAAAGAATTCAGGGAATCTTTTGATCTGACCGTATCGCGTGCAGTAGCCAACCTGTCTTCCCTCAGTGAATACTGTCTTCCCTTTATAAGGACCGGAGGATGCTTTATCTCTTATAAATCTGCTGATGTTGAGACTGAAGTAGAGCACGCGGAGAAAGCAATCCGGATCCTGGGCGGAGACAATCCCTCTGTCACCACTCTCCCGCTTCCGGAGACAAAGGTGATGAGATCTTTTGTACGGATCAGGAAGATTAAGAATACGCCGGCAAAATATCCCAGAAAAGCGGGGACCCCGTCGCGGGATCCCCTGTCATAAAACCAATTCACTGTTTCCTTATTCTCACTGCTTCCGTGAGGCTTTATATGCTTCGATAAAAGCTTCCGGCCGTTCCATATGAGGAAGGAACTTTGTATTGTTGACCGACAGCACTTTGACCGAAGGATTGACGTGCTGGTAACAGGCAGCAACCTTTGATGCTTTGTCCATCTTATCTCCGTAGAGGATAACAAGACGGTCACCGATTTTTGCGAGTGCCTTTCTCAGATCAACTGTCATATAATTCCCTTTAACGGAAGCAAGCAGGTGTCTGCCGTTGCTCTCACTGTAGTGTGCACCCTCATAGAAGGCAGAAACAAATCTTTTCTGTGAGCGGAACGGATTATAGAGATACTTTTCTGTAAATGCAAGATCAATATTATCTCTGCCCTCAGAAATATTATAAACAGAGGTTCCGATAATCGGAAGAGACAGAATGATGGATGCCGCTTTTGACTTTTTGTTCGAAGTCTGAGCAAGCTCTTTCAGGCTCTTCGGATTCACTGCAATGATTTTACCGATCAGGGAATCATTCATGGAAGCTGTCATGATTGCAAAGGAAGAAGAATACCCGCTTGCCATAACGATGCATTTCTTCCGGACAACATCCTTGATGAAGGACGAAAGAAACAGAACATAGTAATAATTGGTGTAGGTTGTATTATCCTTGACCGATCTTCCGCAGCCGGGAAGATCAACAGAATAAACTGTATGCATCGTGCTCAGCTGATCTTCAATCTCATTCCATTCATAGGCAGAGAATGCAGGGTCCAGATGGTGAAGAAGAACGACCGGACTTCCGGATCCGGTTTTGTGATAGAAAACATCTCCATGCTGCCATCTGTAATATTTACCGACACCAGGCTTAAGCATATTGCTCGTTAGTGCCATAGAAGAAATAAAACGATTTGAAACATGCATTAGGCCCAGAGAAAACAGGTTCAGCTTTATTATCGTTTTCGAATATTCCTTAAGATCAAACATAGTATTAACCCCCCTTGTCTGACATCTTTCCTTATTATAATGGAAACGCGACCGGGTTTCCACAGACAAACCATCGATTCTGTCGCCGATGAAATAATGTTTCACGTGAAGCATTTCTCTCGAAACGGCGTGAAGCACCGCACAGATGAGTCCACAAAAACCGATCGTATAATGTTTCACGTGAAACATTTCTCTCGAAATGGCGTGGAGCACCGCACAGATGAGTCCCACAAAAACCGATCGAATAATGTTTCACGTGAAACATTTCATTCAAAACAGCATGAGTCATCATATAAAAGAATCTTATGAAGACTGTATGATGTTTCACGAAAATCATTTTCACGAAAAACATGATGTTTCACGTGAAACATTGAAGAAAACCTCTTTCCTGAAAGACCAGCCTGTGATATATTATCTTTACACAAAAAGGGGGATGTGTGAATAATGAATCGTACTATCGTTATAGCAAATCAGAAGGGCGGCGTTGGAAAGACAACGACAGCCATCAATCTGGCCGCAAGTCTGGCGGCACGAAGAAGACGAACACTTCTGGTGGATATGGATCCACAGGGGAATGCGTCGAGCGGGTTTGATCTCCGATTGGATGAAAACACAAAGAACATCTATGATGTGATGCTTGGTGAAGCAAAGATAGAAGAGGCCGTTGTTGCAAACGTCAGGCCAAGGCTGTCTGTTGTGCCATCGGATGTCAATCTGGCCGCATGTGAGATTCAGCTTTCAGACAAGGAAAACCGGAACACTATCCTGAAGGAAGAACTTGCCAGGATCCGGGAGAATTATGAATTTATCATTATAGACTGTCCGCCTTCCTTAAATATACTGACGCTGAATGCTATGTGTGCCGGGGATACGGTCCTTGTTCCGCTGCAGTGTGAATACTATGCGCTGGAGGGGCTTGCCCAGCTGATGCAGACAGTGAAGCTGATCTCAGAACGCCTGAATCCGGATCTTCAGATCGAGGGTATTGTGTTTACCATGTATGACAGCAGGACGAACCTGGCAAACCAGGTTGTGGAAAATGTGGAGCAGAATACGGATAAGAAGATCTATAAGGCAATCATTCCGAGAAATGTACGTCTCGCGGAGGCACCCAGTTATGGAATGCCGATTACGGAATATGATCCGAAATCATCGGGAGCCAAAGCATATGATGCACTTTCAAAAAAAGTAATCAAGTATCATTATAAGAGGAAGAAGTAATAAGAGGAGCAGGCTATGCCAAAAAGAACTGGATTGGGACAGAGGGGATTGGACCTCCTGATCTCAGCATCGCCGGGAGGAAAGGATGCCGATTCCGTGAAGGAAGAGTCGTCGGATGAAAAAAAGAGCTCCCGCAGTAAAAAGACAGCCGGAGAAAAAAAGGGATCAAAGAGCAGTACTGGCAGAACCGGAAAATCGGGCGAAGACAGCGGGAAAGCAAAACCGGCAGACAGAGCGAAGAATGCAGCCGGGACAAAGAAATCAGCCGGATCAAAGAGTGCCGGTGCGGTGAAGGATGCTGCCGGGAAGAAAGGAATAGAAGGATCGTCAAAGCATTCCGCTGACGGAAAGAAGGGTACGGCAGAAGTGAAATCGGCAGCCTGGGAATCACAGTCATCTGAGAAAGAGATTCTAAAGAATTCTTCCGGAGAGCCGGTCATGGTTCCCATTTCCATGGTTGAGCCAAACAGGGAGCAGCCCAGAAGGAACTTTGACGAAGATGCACTTCAAGAGCTTGCAGAATCAATCAGACAGTTTGGAATTATACAGCCTCTGATTGTACAGGAAAGGGACGGTTACTATGAGATTATAGCCGGTGAGCGCCGATGGAGAGCGGCCAGAATCGCGTCCCTGAAGGAAGTGCCCGTCATCATCCGCGAGTATACGCCCAGAGAGGTGATGGAGATCTCCTTGATCGAGAATATCCAGAGAGAAGACCTGAACCCCATTGAGGAAGCAGGCGCATACAGAAGACTGATGGAGGAATTCAGCCTGAAGCAGGATGAGGTCGCCGAACGGGTGTCGAAGAGCCGTGCCGCGATTGCGAATTCCGTCCGGCTTCTGAATCTGGATCAGCGGGTGCAGGATATGATCGTTGCACAGATGCTGTCAACCGGACATGCACGTGCACTGCTTGCAATCACTGATCCGGAACAGCAGTATCTGACCGCACAGAAGGTGTTTGATGAAAAGCTGACGGTACGTGATGTGGAGAAACTGGTGCGGAAGATGAATGAAGCACCGGCTGTTTCTGTGAAAAAACCCATCAGCGATGCACTGCAGGCCATTTATGCGAACCTGGCGGAGCAGATGAAGTCAGCTCTGGGGACGAAGGTCATTATTGCACCGAGAAGTGCCCAGAAGGGGAAGATTGAGATTGAGTATTATTCCGCTGATGAGCTCGACCGGCTGTGCACACTCCTGAACAATATCGACACAGGGGAGGGGGTATGAAAACATGCAGAGCAGTATCCTGAATAATCTGGGATTTGATCCGGGAATCCTCATCATTATAGTTCTGGTTTTCCTGGTGTTTATTTTGCTGTACCTGTCCAGCGTCTCCATAAAGATGTCACGTTTTATGAAGCGGTATAAGATCTTTATGAGAGGGAAGGACGGTGTTTCCCTCGAGCGCGCATTTGAAAGCAACTTCATCGAAGTAGACCGGATCGGTGAGCAGAATAAGATCCAGGCACAGGAGATTGCGCGTCTGAGAGAGCAGATGTCTCGCACCCCGGTCAAGACCGGAATTGTGAAGTATGATGCATTTCCGGATGTTGGCGGCAGAATGAGTTTTGCACTTGCAATGCTGGACATGAACAATACCGGTTTTGTCATGAATGCAATCCATTCCAAGGAAGGGTGTTATACCTATATCAAAGAAATCGTCAAGGGCGAGTCTTATATCGTTCTGGGACAGGAAGAAAAGGATGCGCTGCGCCAGGCTGTAATCTCTTATGAGAATCAGAATTCTGATGGCTGAAGGCGAATAGAATCCGGGAAAGAGTATAAAGCGAAAAAGAGAGGACGAAGTCATGCTTGACATTAAGTTTGTAAGAGAGAACGCGGAGATCGTAAAAGAGAATATTCGGAAGAAGTTCCAGGATGAAAAGCTTCCGCTGGTAGATGAAGTAATCGCGCTGGACCGTGAGAACCGGGACATTAAGGGCGAGCTGCAGGCGCTGCTCGCGGACCGTAACCGCATCTCCAAGTCGATCGGGATGCTGATGAAGCAGGGAAAAAAGGAAGAAGCGGCTGAGGCAAAGGAACAGGTCGTGAAGAACCAGGCGAGGGTTGCTGAACTATCCGAGAGAGAGAAGCAGGTGGAGGAAGACCTGAAGAGCAAGATGATGATCATTCCGAACATCATTGATCCGTCGGTTCCCGTCGGAAAGGATGATTCAGAGAATGTTGAGATCCAGCGCTATGGAGAGCCTGTTGTGCCGGAATTTGAGATCCCGTACCACACGGAGATTATGGAGAAGCTGCATGGAATCGACATGGACGCGGCCGGAAGGGTTGCAGGAAACGGATTCTATTATCTGATCGGAGATATTGCCAGGCTTCATTCCGCATGCCTGTCCTACGCCAGAGACTTTATGATCGACCGCGGCTTCACGTATGTGATTCCGCCGTATATGATCCGCAGCGCTGTCGTGACCGGCGTCATGTCATTTGCGGAGATGGACAACATGATGTACAAGATCGACGGGGAGGATCTGTACCTGATCGGAACATCTGAGCATTCCATGATCGGCCGTTTTATCGGGCAGACCATCGACGAGGACAAACTGCCTTATACACTGACCTCCTACAGCCCGTGCTTCCGCAAGGAGAAAGGAGCGCATGGCATAGAGGAGAGAGGCGTTTACCGGATCCATCAGTTTGAGAAGCAGGAGATGATCGTGGTCTGCAGGCCGGAGGATTCTCCCATGTGGTTTGACCGTCTGTGGCAGAATACCGTAGACTTCTTCAGAAGTCTCGATATCCCGGTCCGCACGCTGGAGTGCTGCTCCGGTGACTTGGCGGATCTTAAGGTCAAGTCTCTGGACGTTGAGGCATGGAGCCCCCGCCAGAAGAAATACTTTGAAGTCGGATCCTGTTCGAATCTGGGAGATGCGCAGGCCAGAAGACTTGGCATTCGTGTGAAGGGAGAGAATGGAAAGAAATATCTGGCGCACACGCTGAATAATACCTGTGTGGCACCGCCGCGTATGCTGATTGCTTTCCTCGAGAACCATCTGTGCGAAGACGGAAGTGTGACGATCCCGAAGGCATTGCAGCCGTACATGGGCGGCAAGGAACGTCTGGTCCCGTAAATCAGATCAAGAACAAACAGACTTAATACAGAGGAATGGAATGAGCTTTAAAGAGCAGATTGCAAATACCAGATTCAGCAGAAAAGTATTATTCCGGGCGGTGCTGGCAGCCTGCCTGCTTCTGGGCATCCTCTGCTGCCGTGTGCAGGCGGACGATGCGCTTGCCGGATTCGGCGCACCGGAGGATCCCAACAGCTGGGGAAATTCCAAGCCGGCACCCTTCAGCGTCAAGATTCAGTTTGATGACAAATTCGAGGAGCTGACAGAGGAAGAGACAAAAGACTGGAGAAGACTGACGCCGGCCGGGTATTACATCTGGGACCACGAACCGGTCTGTGCATACCTGGAGTCTCTGAAAAACAAGTATGACACGGAGATGGGCAGTGTCTCCTTCACGACACACAAGGGCGTGAAGATGATGATTTCCAGCCAGAACTGTGGCTGGCATATGAATATCGAGATGAGCAAGATCAATCTGGAGGAAGGCGTGGACGATGGAAAAGAAATCATCGATCCTGCGTGGAATTCCGGGTGTGTCTACAGTTCGAAAAATGGCGTAGGAAAGAAGTACGTGGAAGTCAGCATCGAAGAACAGAAGGTATTTCTGGTCGAGAATGATGAGATTATCTTCGAGACAGACTGTGTGACAGGAACAGACGGATATACAGACACCAAAAAGGGTGTGTTCCAGGTCCAGGGGAAGGCTTCCCCGACAACGCTCAAGGACGAAGATAAGAATGGGAATAAATATGAGCAGCCGGTAGAATATTGGATTGCCTTCAACGGATCACAGGGCATGCATGATGCCATCTGGAGAGGGGAATTCGGCGGTGAGATCTATAAGTCATGGGGCTCACACGGTTGTGTCAACCTGCCGCTGGATGCAGCGAAACGCATCTACGAAGAGGTTTATATGTATTATCCGGTCGTTGTATACTGAGAAGAACGTGCCGCCCGGCCTGTGCCGGGCGGTTATTTTTGCTCACGAATCGTGTCATGCAGGGCATTTGCATGCTGTTCACGAATCGTGTCATACGAGACAGGTGCATGCTGTTCACGAATCGCGTCACCCGGCACATTCACATTCTGTCCGCCGGTCAGATCCGCCGCATTGAGATCGTCCGGCCAGTTCTGTCTGGCATATTCAGCCTCATGTCCTGCTTCCATGAAACCTGCCGTGATAATACCGGTGGGAATTGCGACGAGACACATGCCCAGAAGCGTGATGACAATCGCCATCAGCCGTCCTAGAAACGTAACCGGATAGATGTCGCCGTAACCGGTTGTGGAGAGGGTAGAGACCGCCCACCATAATCCGGAAAAGGCATTTTCGAACACGTTCGGCTGTGCGTCGTGTTCCGCGTAATACATCAGCAGAGAGGAAGCGAACATCAGAACAAAGACCAGGAAGAACGAAGCAAACAGCAAGGACGCTTTCTTCTGCAGGACGGACAGAATCGCGGCGACAGGATCCAGAAAGCGGTTGATCCGGAACAGACGCAGGATGCGGGCAACCCGGATCAGCCGGAACACAACCATGCCGGCCGGAACAAAGCCTGCCAGATAGAAGGGCAGGAAGGAAAGCAGGTCTATGACGGCAGCAGGTGAAACGACAAATTTCAGCCATGGAACACGAGCCTCCGGATAGAGCAGATCCGCCGTCCACAGACGCAAGGCATACTCCACCGTGAAAGCAATCGTGCAGACCAGATCAAGAACATAGAGCAGATCTGCAACGGTTTTGGGAAGAGGAAAGGTCTGGGCAGTCGTAATCACGATCGACAGCAGAATCAGGATGATGATCACCCGGTCAAAGGTACGGCTGGCGGTATCTGTTCCGTTCGCGATCTGGATGATTTCGAAGATCCGTTTTCTTTTTCCCTGTGCTTTGTCCTGTGCCGTGCTCATTTGCAGCCTCCGCGGGTGTTTCCATACAGATACTCAGGCGTTTCGATCAGATATCCTGTGATCGCAGGACGAAGCGCTGTGAATGATTCCGCTTCTTTGGACCGCTTCGGCAGCCGCTCTCATCTGATCAGGAGGAAGCACCAGCGCCATGCGCACATATCCTTCTCCCAAAGAACCGAAGGCTGCGCCCGGCGTTACGATCAGTCCGGATTTTTCCATCAGTTCCATTGTGAATGCGGTGGAGTCCTGACGGCCGTCCGGAAGGGGAGCCCATACAAACATGGTCCCCTCTGAATCCGGCACATTCCAGCCGATCCGGCGCAGTCCCTGGCACAGCGCTTTCATGCGCTCCTCGTACCAGGCGCACTGCTGTCTGACACTGTCCTGCGGACCATTCAGGGCAGCCGCGATTCCGTACTGCAGCGGCAGGAACATCCCATAGTCAAACTGGCTTCTCAGATCCCGGAAGACCTTCACGATCTCGCGGTTTCCGACCACAAGAGAAGTTCTGGCACCGGTCATGTTGTAGGACTTGGACAGGGAATAAAACTCCACGCCGATGTCCTTTGCGCCGGGATAGGAGAGAAATGACTTGCCGGTCCTTCCTCCGAAGATAATGTCAGAGTAAGCGTTGTCATGGATGACGATGACCTGATGCTGCTTCGCCCAGGCGATCAGCCTGACGTAAAATGCATCGTCCGCGGCTGCGCAGACCGGGTTAAGCGGATAGGAGACAAGGATGTACTTTGCCTTCCGGGCTGTTTCAGCTGGAATCGCGTCAAGGTCCGGCAGATATCCATTCTGCTCAAGCAGGTCATAGGTCACGGCCTGTGCCGCGCACAGCTGCGGGCCGATGGAGAAGATGGGATAACCCGGATTCGGAACCAGGACGACATCGCCCGGATCACACAGTGCCAGCGCGATGTGCGCCATGCCTTCCTGGGATCCGCTGATCGTCATGATCTCCTCGTCCTCCAGACTCACGCCGAAGCGCTTCTGATAGAAGTCCTCAACCGCGCTCAGGAGGAAGGGACGGTCCGTCAGGGAATACTTATAATTCTCCGGATCTTTGGCCGCTTCGCTGACAGCCTGCGTGATATGTGCAGGCGTTGGAAAGTCCGGCGTACCGACGGAAAGGTTGTAAATAGTGAGATCTCCCTTCTCCTGAAGCTCACGCTTCTTTTCATTGAGAACGGCGAAGATCCCCGCCTGGAATTTCATTGCTCTTTCAGAAAATGAAAATGTGCTCATGATGTGGATTCCTTTATTCTGGTCGTCGGAGACTGCATCCTGACAAACGGATCAGGACAGACTGAGAATCAGTTCCATGATCTTGTCGATCGCTGCGCTCTGACTGCTTTTTGACATAGCTTCGATGTATTTTTCCCTGTCCTGGTACAGCTCCTGCAAAGACGAGAGCAGAGTCTCCGGTGTCAGATTCTCTTCCTTCAGAACCATGCTGTAGCCCTGACGCTGATAGGAGTCCGCATTCAGGATCTGGTCCCCGCGGCTTGAAGCGGCGGAAAGCGGTACCAGCAGATTCGGCTTGCGCAGCGCAAGCAGCTCGCAGATGGAATTCGCGCCCGCCCGTGACAGAACAAAGTCAGCCAGCGTAAAAAGGTCCTTCAGTTCATCCGAAACGTACTCCAGCTGCACATAGCCTTCCGTACCGTTCAGAGAATCATCCAGATTTCCCTTTCCGCACAGGTGAATGATGCGGCAGTCCTTCAGAAGGACATTCAGATCCTGCCGCAGCGCCTGATTGATCACCGCAGAGCCCTGACTGCCCCCGATCACCAGAAGGGTGGGCTGATCAGACGGTTCCCAGCCAAGGAACTTCAGCGCAGCCTCACGGCTTCCCTCCAGCAGTTCCCGGCGGATCGGGGACCCGGTCAGAACAGCCTTGCCGGCCGGAAGGTACGGCATCGTCTCCGGGAAGGAACAGCATACCTTATCCGCAACCGGAATGGACAGCCGGTTCGCAAGCCCGGGCGTCATGTCAGATTCATGGATAATCGTGTGGATATGAAGGCTTCCTGCAGCCCGGACCACGGGCACACTGACAAAACCGCCTTTGGAAAAAATGACGTCCGGTTTCAGCTTCTTCAGCAATGCCTTTGCCTGTGAATAGCCATGTATGACACGGAAAGGATCCGTAAAATTCTGCCAGTCAAAGTACCTGCGGAGCTTACCGCTGGAGATCCCGTAGTAAGGCACATTCTGCCGTGAGACCAGTTCCTTCTCTATGCCGGAATAAGAGCCGATATAGAAAACCTCAAAGCCCGCTTCCCTAAGGGAGGGCAGAAGTGCGATATTCGGAGTGACATGTCCGGCAGTACCGCCGCCAGTCAGAACAATTCGTCTGCTCATTGTAGTATCTTTCCTTTTGTCCTGGATTCAGGGGGTTTGACCCTTACATCATCTTACGCAAATTATGCAAAAAAAACAAGCGGCGTTCCAGGACCGCTCCCGGAGCGCTGACCGTGAGATAGTTTGCTGGCCGGGCTGGGTTCACAAGGGAATAAAGATATGCTATACTTGATTGAACAAGGGCAGCGGCAAATTGTATCCTGCCCGGCAGATCAGGCAGCAGGAAGAGGATATTTTATAAAAAGAAAGGAGGAGTATAAGCGCAGGCGAAGGAAAACAGCACCAGGAAAGGAGGAACATGAAACCTGCAGGAAAGATCCTTGGGTTTCGTGAGGAAGGTTTAAGAGGACTTCACTTCTATATCAAAGGTCTGGAGTTTCCGGTTGTTGCCGCAGAGTATTCTGAACGGGATGAGCAGATGTTCCAGTACCTGGACGATATTGTGAAGAAGGAGCGTATAGACAGTGCGCAGATCTGCCAATGGTGCATCAGTCACCAGATCTACTTCAGCCTTCTGTATGGAATCCGTTTGAGCCATGTATTCCGTTATCCGGGAAAAACATGGAGGTTTTTAAAACTGCGGGTGAGAATAAAGAATTACGCTGTCGGGCTGGAAGACCCGACA
>CAMIVF010000014.1 GCA_946401715.1 uncultured Clostridia bacterium
GCTAAAGCGACAATAATAATCAATGCAGGAATCGTAAAAGACAGAACATATAACAATGCTGATTTCCATTTAAACCTAAACATATGACAGTCACCTTGCTTTCCTGAACAACAAAAAAGAAATATGTCCAGCAGGCTGCTCAGAGTAATTTCCAGCTGTATGAAGGAAGGACGCCGCTTTATAAAAGCAGCGTCCTTCTTAATAGACTTAGCTATTCATCTTTACCCATCTCGGAAATCAAATGAACAACGCCATTTACTTTGTATCTTTATCCAATGCTTACAGTAGCATTTCCAGAGGAATCAACTGAAATCGCCACATTATAAGTCTCTCCTGATGTTTTAGCACTAAATGTGATCGAACTTTCACTTCCATCTATCTGAGTGACAATAGCCGGCTGCGGAGAAGTCTGCCAACCAGACACTGCCTGACGAGCCGCAACATCCATATTGGTAGCTGATCCATCCTCCAGATACTGAGTCATAACCTCCGCATATGCAGAACGTACATTCGCCACATCAGTAGCCTCTCTGGACTTCTCTAACTGGTTCGTGAAAATCGGAATCGAAACCGCTACCAGCACACCGATGATTGCCACAACGATGAGCAACTCAGCAAGGGTGAAGCCCTTCTTGTTTTCTCTGTTGATCTTTTTGAACATTTGTTATCCTCCTTCTTACTCAAACTAGTTTGTTTTCCATCTCTGTCCGCCTGTGCACATGCGAACAGAGCGGTGAAAATTTCTGAGATTATTATCAATGAATTGTGTAAACTTGTCAAGTTTTTTCGTCCATTGGACTGAACTGTTTGCAGTAGCCCAAAAACTTTTTCCGTGTTACCTTGTTTCGCTTTACGCAGCGGGTTCTTTCGTTTCCGCGATGATCAGTCCGTCAAGGCTTTCTGCACCGTATGCGGTCTCATAGAATGTCATGGTCATGGAGACATTCACAAGGCAGTTCTCCAGCGTCTTGACCGGCGGTTCTGTTTCGGTCTCTGATTCCGATTCCGTTTCGGAAGCCGTCTCGGTCTCTGCCGGCCTGGGTGCTACGATGGTCCCGTCTTCAAGGGTTTCCACGGTTCCGCCTTCTTCCATGACGGCTTCGCCGCTTTCATCTTCAATGACGCCGCCTCCTGCCAGAACAGTTTCCTGCGGCATCTCCTGCCCTTCCAGTTCTTCCGGCAGCGGCTCTTCGGTGGGCGGCTCTGTCTCAGGCGCTTCTGTCAACGGCTCTCCGTTGTAGACCTTCATGACATAAGGATCCACTTCCAGATTCGATGCCATCAGAGCATTTACCTGCTTCTTCAGCTGGGTCATTGCCTTCTGATCGGTCAGCGCTTCTGTCGCCAGTGCAGCCAGATAATCAGCGGTCAGGTCTCCTGATGTGACGTTGATATCATGAATCAGTACACGATATCTGCTGTTGTGCAGCTGGGTGATGATCTCCAGTGCTGACTTATAATCGATTGCTGTGAAGTCGACTTTGACATTTCTCCGCACGGTATCACCGGTTGCGACAGGTTTCTCGAAGGAGAAGTTATAGCGGATGACCGGCTCGAAGATATCATTCAGGAGATTGATCTCCGACTTCTGGTTGTCGTAGGTTTCCAGAGAGCTGGTTGAGACCTTTCCGATTTCATCGATCTCGGCCTGCATCTTCTCCCACTCGATCAGCTGCAGCTGCTCAAGCTGAATCTGTGCTTCCAGATCGGCAGTGTCATACTGGTCCACCTGTCCGCTGATATTCAGATACACAAACCGGTAGTACAGCAGACCGACCAGTACCAGAATCAGAATCAGGATCAGGGCGATTTCACGTTTTGAAAAGGAGTAATTCAGCTTCATACGTCATCCCTCCCCCATTGATTCTACTGCGGCTTTCCGGGCTGCAAGCTGATCTGTCAAGGTTTCGCTGTCCTCTGCGTCCTGGCTTGCTTCCATGCCGTTTCCGTTTTTAAACTCGATCGTCAGAGTTGCCTGTACGAGGCTTCCGTTGATTCTCGCCAGATTGCCCTGCTCGTCCATCGCCGCAGTGTCCACGCCGACGTAGGAAACGATCGGGCTTTCTTCGAGTTCGGCAACGATCCTCGACACTTCCTTCAATTCAAGGCTCATCAGCTTCACCGTTGCGGTATTGCCGGTCAGCTGGATCTGGTTCAGGCCCTGGGTGAGACTGATCTTGCTGTTGATGACCTGCAGGATCGCCATGCGGTTCTGCAGTGCCAGTTCTTCCGCGCTCATATAGCTGCTTCCGTAGTGGCTGTACAGCTCTTCGATGCCATCGTAGCGTTTCCTGACGGAAGAAAGCGCACTCAGTTCGCCCTGCAGGCTCTCATACTTGTTTCTCGCCTTGGCGACCTTGCTGAGCTGCCCCCGCACGATAAACCAGCCGAATAAGGCAAGCGCCAGAATAAAGAGAATGATCGCCAGCAGGACGAATACCCGTCTGCCGGTATCTTTCTCCTTATAGACCAGATTCAGCGTCTGCTTGCTGGGGAGCCTTCCCTTGAATTTCTTTGGAGCAGACTGTTTTTCCTTGGCTGCCATCTGTCCCCTCCGTTACATCGTCATCCCGATGGCCTGCGCGCCGATCAGGATCTGTTCTTCCGTCAGTTTAGTCTTCTTCGTCATCAGCTCGGATATGCTCCTGAGCGTGAGCGGTACCGCTTCGCGGATCGTGTTCAGGAACGGTTCCACCAGAGCGCCGCCTCCAAAGTAATACAGCTCTTCCAACGTATTGTTGCGGTTGTTGAAATTGTAGAAATTCATAACACGCATGATACGGGAAGCAAGGTCTGAAAACACGTCATCCAGATATGGTTCCGACAGAATACCGCCTCCGTTTGTCTCCAGATTCACGCGGGAGATATGTACATCCTGCCCGGTCTCCTCGGAGATTCGTTCCGCTGCTGCACCGATTCCGTAGTCCATAGATCTGGTGACCTCGTACTGGCCCTTCGTGAAGAAATGGATCTTGAGCGAGGTGTCGCCCAGGTCCAGGATCGCGAAGTCCTGCGGCGTTTCTCCTTTCGGCGTCTGCATGATCCGGTTTTTTAAATAGCGGAACAACGCCTCGTTGGCCGGCTGTATGGATTCCAGCTTGATATGCGCACGCTTTGCCATCTGCTGATGCGATGAGATCAGCTCCTTGCTCGCGGCAACAGCAAGCATGTGAAGCTGTCCGTCTTCTTCCATATCAGGAAGCATGGCGTAGTCATAGATGTACTTCCCCATATCTTCCGTGATGTAATCATGGAATTCGTATGGCAGATTCACCTTGAGCTGCTGGACGTTCATCAAGGGCAGTGTCACATTTCGGATGTAAATCTCATGAATCGGTATGCACAGATGCGCCTTCTTGATGGAAACCCTGTTCTTCTTCAGCATTTCCCGGAGGAAATCGCCCAGCGCGTCATACGATACGATGTGGTTTTCCTTCATGAGGCCGTCCGGAATGGAGTCAACAAGCAGACGGCGGACAACGCCGCCCTTCTTGACCGCGATCTTCGCTCTGTTATTTCCGATATCAATTCCCAAACAGGTTTTGTCAGACAATTTCTGATTCCCCTTTCCTGTGTCACATGATCAGTGACAGATACCAGTTTACAAATGACTCCCCATACAGCAGGCTGAGAAAGGCGGCCAGTGAAATCGCCGGTCCGAACGGCACTCTCCTGCGCCGCATCAAAGCTGCAATTACCAGTCCCACGATACAGGACAGGATCAGGCTGAACAACCCCTGCAGCAGCCCCAGGTACAGGCTTGTCATAAAGAACAGTTTGATATCTCCGCCGCCCATGCTTTCCTTGCCAAGCAGATGGTCAAACAGCAGAGACAGAAACAGCATGCCGCCGCCGATTGCGAATCCTCCGATCAGGCCTGCCAGAAGGTTCTGGCCCCAGGCTGAAAGCGTCAGGGACTCTCCATCCTGAAGGATCGATACTGTCATTCCAGTCAGGCTCAGCCTTCTGTCCATCAGCCACGAAGAGGCTGGATACCAGACAATTCCGGCAAGAATGAAACGGTCCGGAATCTCATAAATCTCAAAGTCTGTCAGCGACAGAGCTAGCAGAATGCAGAACAGGACAATCACCTGCAAGGTACGCCAGGAGACGCCATATCTTAAGAAGGATAACACAAAACCGCAACCGCATACAAGCTCGGCGGCGACATAGCGCGGTGATATTTTCTCCTTGCAGTAACGGCATCTCCCTCTGAGCAGCAGCCAGCTGAAAACCGGAATCAGATCAGCGATTCCGAGCGTATGCCCGCATACCGCGCAGTGGCTTCTTCCCTTCAGCACACTTTCCTGATGCGCGATCCGCCATGCCATGCAGTTTAAAAAGCTGCCGAATACAGTACCAAACAGGAAGGCAAGGATACACAGATAGATTCTGAATGCAAGTGTCAGTTCCATGTCACCTGGCTTCCTGATCCGGTCCGCTCTCACGTTCCGTCATCTGATTGCTGCCGGATTCCGATTCGCTCTCCGTCATCTCGCCACCGCTGCCGGATTCCGATTCGCTCTCCGTCATCTGGTCTGCCTTTCCGAGTTCGTAGATCAGGCTCGAGTCGATCTGGTTCAGCTGGTCGATCGTCAGCCTGTCTCTTTCCTCCGGCGTCATCAGTTCATAATCTTCCCCGGTCAGCCATGGTCCCTGCCACCGGCTGTGGATCGTGCCGTCCATCTCAACACTGACTGCCAGAAACTGCGCTCCGCCGTCTTCTCCCTTGTTCGGGATCCCGACTGCGCCGGTCTCGCCGTTCGCATTTTCCGATGCATAGCAGCGGCCGTATCCCTCCAGATCTACTTTTCCTTTAAAGGTGGAAGCATCGAAGACATTCCTGTGTATGCCGTCGTAATAATACGTAACACCGTTCGAGCGAAGGTCAAGGATATAAGCTTCCTTCGCGACACGCTCCGCGGTTGTAACCGTCAGTTCGTCAAAAAGAAGCCTGGAGTTTTTCAGGTGCTGCTGATAACCCAGATAGAAGATGCTGGCGCACACCGCAAGGATCGCCGCGACCAGGATGACAAAGATCAGTCCGATCCCGCTCTTTGACCGAAGCTTAGCTCTGCACTCCTTCATGCGCTCCCCCTTACATCAGGTTGTACATCGTGAACATCGGCAGATAGATTGCAAGCACGATGAACCCGGCAAATGCAGCAAGAAACACCATAATCGTCGGTTCCAGCTTGGAAACCGCCTGCTGCGTCGCATGATCCTGCTCGTTGTAATAATAGTCCGCGATGGTTGACAGCGTCTCATCCAAAGAACCGCTCTCTTCACCGACCGATACCATCTCCTTGAGGTTGTCCGGAAAATATGCACAGGCCTTCATGCACTCTCCGAGGCCTCTGCCTTCCTCAATCTTCGGAATCATGGAACCAACCTCCTCCGACAGGAGGGCATTGTCCAGCACCTTGCCCGTGACTTCCACCGCGTGGTTCACCGTCAGGCCGGAGGAAAGCATCGTCGACATCGTATCTGCGAACTGTGCAGCACTGGAGAAGATATTGATCTTGCCAAGCACCGGCAGCGTCAGCAGCAGCTTGCCCTTGACCAGTCTTCCCTTCTCCGTTCCGAAGTACATCTTTAATCCGACGATCAGCGCGATGAACACGATGATCATCAGGATGTACCACTTCTGGAAGAACATCGAGATATTGATCAGGATCTGCGTAATCAGGGGAAGCTCTCCGCCCAGATCCGAGAAGGTAGAAGCAAGAGCCGGCACGACCTTGGCCATGATGACGATCAGCACGATAATCGCAACCACGATGACGAAGATCGGATAGCTCATGACCGACTTGACCTTCTGCTTGTTCTTATAGGATTTTTCGTAGTATGCTTCCAGCTTCGTGAAGGAAGTCTCCAGGGTTCCGGACATCTCGCCGGCACGGACGGTCTCGATAAATGTCATCGGAAGCATCTTGTCGCCATGCCGCTCCAGGGCAGAAGCAACAGAGCTTCCCTCTTCCACGTCCCCGGCGCAGTCCTGCAGAAGCTTTTTCAGTTTCTTGTCTGCCGTCTGCTCTGCGACCATCTGCATCACCCGTCCGATCATCTGACCGGACCGGAGCATAATGGCAAACTGCGAACACATGACAGAAAGCGCCTTTTCGTCGATCTTTTTCGATCCGAGTTCAAGGCTCAGAAGATTTTTCGAATCTCCCGATTCCCTGACCTGCGTGATCTCCTGGATCACCGGACACTTCTGCCTGATCCGCTGTACGGCACTGTATTCATCCGGTGCCTGCATGACACCCTTCATCTCTGCCCCGTCAGGAGTCAGCGCCTTGTACTTGAATGTTGCCATGAGTTCCCCCTGTCAATTCCCGTAAGTCTATCCTTATCGAAAGCCTCCCCCGAAGCCCATTTTTCTCTGGATATAGTCTTTATCCACACAGTTATCAAACGCGGTTTCCGGTGTGATGATGCCCTTGCCGACCATGTCGATGAGGCAGTTGTCCATCGTAATGCTGCCTTCTTTCGCCGAGGACAGCAGGGAGGACTGCATCTGCGCGTCCTTGCCTTCCCGGATCTGCGCACGGATCGCTCCTGTCACAACCATGACCTCACAGGCTGCGGCACGTCCCTTGCCGCCTGAGCGGACCAGCAGCTGCTGGGACAGAATCGCCTTCAGTGTGGAGGCGAGCTCCACACGGATCTGTGTCTGCCTTGCTTCCGGGAACACACCCACGATACGGTTGATCGAGTCCACTGCGGAATTCGTGTGCAGTGTCGCGAAAACCAGATGGCCTGTCTCTGCCGCTGTCAGGGCGGTTTCAATGGTCTCCAGGTCACGCAGCTCACCGATCAGGATGATGTCCGGGTCTTCACGAAGGACCGCGCGGAGCGCGTCAGCGAAGCTATCGGTATCCTTGCCGATCTCCCGCTGGTTGATGGTACACTTGTCCGGCTTGTAGATGTATTCGATCGGGTCCTCCAGTGTGATGATGTGTTCCTTCCTGGAATGGTTGATCTGATCCAGGATGGCCGCCAGCGTGGTGGACTTACCGGAGCCGGTCTCACCCGTGACAAGCACGATGCCCTTGTTGAAATCCGGGAACTGCGAAACCGCCGGCGGAAGCCCGAGGTCTTTGATCTTCGGAATCTTATTGCTCAGGATACGCAGAACCGCTGATACATGTCCCTGCTGACGGAACAGATTGATACGGACTCTCTCCCCGGCAATGGTCTTTGCCAGGTCGATCTCTCCGCTGCGGCGGATCGCGGGATACAGTTCACTGCCCGCCAGATCCTTCGCGATCTGCTCACAGTCCTCGTCCGTCAGGGGCTGGTTCGACAGGTTCTCAAGCTGGCCGTCAATTCTCCCCTTCGGGGGAAGGCCATATACGAGATGAATGTCTGACACACGCTGCTGTGCAGCATATTCGACAATACTTCCGACACTGATACTCATCTGATTTCCTCCGCTGCTATTCGAGATTAATCACGCGGGCGACCTCCTCCACGGTGGTAATGCCCTCGTCCACCAGCTCACTCGCATGGGTCAGCATCGGGACATAATCGGTCTCCAGTGCGATTGACCTGAATTCCTGTTTGTCCCCGCCGCTTGTAATACACTTTCTCAGACGGTCATTCATGCACAGGACTTCGAATACGCCGATTCTTCCGCGGTATCCGCTGCCAAAGCAGATATCACAGCCCTTGCCCTTGAAGTACTTCTGTCCGATCACAGGCTTCAGCCCTGAGATCTCGAACAGCTCCGGGGCAGGCAGATATTCTGTCTTGCAATTCCTGCAGACTCTCTTCACCAGTCTCTGGGAGATAATACCGCGCACGCCGCCTGCTACCAGATAGGGAGGCACGCCCATATCATGGAGACGGTCGATCGCTGCCACCGCGTCCTCTGTATGAATGGTGGTAATGACCAGGTGGCCGGTCATGGCAGCTCTCATGGCGATATCCGCGGTCTCGCCGTCACGGATCTCACCGACGCAGATGATATCCGGGTCCTGCCTTAAGATCGCTCTCAGGCCGCTGGCAAAGGTCAGGCCGACCTTCTCATTGATCTGTACCTGCGTGGCACCGTCAATGTTATATTCGACCGGGTCTTCCAGTGTGATCAGGTTCGTTGCCTCGCTGAGCAACTCCTGCACCAGCGTATACATCGTGGAAGACTTACCGGATCCGGTCGGACCGACAATCATGATCACGCCGCTGGTAAAGCCCAGCAGACGGTCCAGCTTGCGGTTCTCGTTCTCCGGCATGCCGATCGCCCTGCGGTTTAGCATGCTGCGTTCAGACCCGAGAATACGGATAACGATCTTTTCACCGTAGATGGTCGGCAGCGTGGAAACACGCATGTCCACGTCAGCGCCCTTAACCTTCAGAACGGCGCGTCCGTCCTGCGGAACTCTTCTCTCGACGATGTCAAGCCTGCTCATGATCTTAATTCTGGAAATGACGGAATCCATGATATCGCGCGGAACGGTCAGTATCTTGTGAAGTGTTCCGTCGATTCTCATCCGGATCACCATATCCCCCTTCGTGGGTTCGATATGGATGTCAGATGCGTGCTCTACATGGGCACGTTCAATGATCGAGTTCACCAGGCGGATCGTCGGGCCGCTCTCAACCGTATCCTCCACTGTCGCAGCCGAGGTGTTGACCTGTTCTTCCGAGATGCCGGCCTCTTCCCGCATCTGCGCGATCGCCTCGGCAGCACCTTCGTTGCCATAGAGGACAGAGATCGCATGCTCGACCGCCGCTGTAGAGGCGATCATGGGAATGATCTTCATCTTCGAGGCGTTCTGCGCGTCCTCAAGAGCGAAGAAGTTCAAAGGATCAGCCATAGCGAGGAACAGATTGCCCTTCACAACGCGGACAGGGATGATCTGCGACTTCTTGGCAAGCGCCTTCGGCACATACCGCGACATGGTCGGATCGATATCTGTCTTCGAAAGGTCGATGTAGTCAATACCAAGCTGTACGCGCAGGGTATCAATCAGCTGTCCCTCCGTGATAAACCCTTCGGCAATCAGCTGTTCACCAAGCCTTTTATGCGTTTCCTTCTGATCATTCAGGGCTTTTTGAAGCTGTTCCTCTGTAATGATATCCAGGGAAACCAGCATATCGCCCAGGCGCATTGCTTTCATGTTTGTTCTGATCCTTCCCCTCATCCGGAAATGCTGCAGCCGGCAGCACAGCCGCCGGTGGTTTTCCGGATTGTTTCATATGCTCAGTACACTCTGTCATCAGGACAGAAAAGATAGTTATATTGTAGCATATATTCCGCCGGACGTGTAAACCACTTTCAACAAGTTCGCACGCCGGATTCGCACAAGTTGGCACGCGTTTGCAGGCCTTTCTGTCACAGGTTTACACGCCTTATCTGCGCCGTCTTCTCCGGTGGTTGCGATACCCCTTCGGACGCGAGGAATAATACTGCGCTTCCTTGAAATCCGTCTTCACAACGAGAAAACGTTCCGCCAGATAGTAATACCCTTCATCGGAGATGATGAACTGCGGATCCAGCTTCACCGTGTACCGAAGGTAAGAGTCCGTGCGGCAGTATTCCGGTATGCGGTCTTTCTTCTTGTAACAGTAATAATCAATGTAGGATGCTTCGTTTCCGAAGGACTGCTCCAGCTTTCTCGAATACAGCTTCTGCCAGTCTCCGGCAGGGAACCTGCCGGTGTTTCGCTCGGTCTGTCCGGAGGAGCTGACGTAGATATAGGCGGTGGGCCATTTCGAGGTATCTTCTTCGGCAGGCGTCTTTTCCGCCGAATTCTCTTCCGCAAATGTCATTTCCGCGGGCGCTTCTTCCTTCCTGACAGGCTTCTCCCCCGGTGCGTGGTCCGGGATTTCCTCTGCCATCATCTCCGCGATCCGCTTCGTCACCGGCGGCTTCAGGTGAATGACATATTCCGCGAGATCCTCGCGCCGGATCTTGTAGAAGAAGCTGGAAGCAAGGTCCAGATCACGGCAGAGCTTTTCGCACTCGCGCAGATGCGGCCGGAACTTTACCATCCGGTGAATCCGGTCCGCGTCAGGAAGCAGTGCTTTCCATTCTTCGTCAGAGGTCGGCCGGAGCATCGCGCTGAGCATACTGCGGAGCAGATCGAGCTGGGACTTGTCGCGCAGGTCCAGCGGAAGGGACGCAAGCGTGTATTCATTCTGCTTGCTGATGGACGGATATTCCCGCTCGATCAGCCGGCAGATGAACAGCTCTGTCGTGGTGTCCGCCTTTACAAAGGGCGCGCCTGCTTCCGATTGGGTCCATGCCCTGTAGATCAGGCTGAGCGGCAGTTCTTTTTCCACCAGAAATGCAGGCAGCTCCAGCGGAGCGGTCTTAGAAGGGATATCCTCTTCGAGCAGCTTCAGCCGGATCTCCTCCCTGTCTGCCTCTCTCCAGGTATTGACATATCCGACCGGAAAACGGCCGTAGCGGCCCGCTCTTCCTGCAACCTGCTTTACCGTCTGGGAATCCAGGCGGATCTCCCTGCGGTTGATGAATTTCGTGATATCGCGGAATACGATCCGCTCGATGTTGTAATTTTGTCCGATCGCGATTGCATCCGTGGCAACCAGACAGTTTGTCTCGCCATCCTCGAACTTCCTCGCCTCTTCCATTTTCACCTCGTAGGGCAGCTTGCCGTACACGATGGAAGGGGTCATCCCTTTCTCCTCGAGCCATTCCGCCATCTGATGGGCGCCCAGTCTGGAGAATACGATATAAGCGTCATTCTTCCTGGGGCCTTCGAACGGTGTCTCTTCGAACTTCAGCTCGCTGGTCCTGTGATGCTCTATGATCTCCCAGGTGTCTCCGCACAGCTCTATGAGACGTTTCGTGATATCCAGGCCGCTGTAGGCACAGCACACGCAGACGGTAGAAGCATTGACGCCGAGAATGGCGTTGGTATACAAAGAGCCGTCCTCCCCGGAGATCAGCTGGCACTCATCGATCACCGCACAGTCATAGGGCCGGTCATAGTCCAGCATTCCGATGGTTTCGGACATATGCTTTGCGCCCGTCTGCAGCTCTTTCTCCTCGCCGGTCGCAAACGAGCAGGGAACGCCGTAAGAGCGTATGACCTCTCTTCCCTCATACGCAAGCATGCGCAGAGGACTCAGGTAGACGCCGGACGGCGCGTGTGCCATCATCTCCATGGCATCATGCGTCTTTCCCGTGTTTGTACCGCCCACGTGGATGATGAAGTGCCTCTTCCGGCTTCTGGCGGCTGGAAACAGATCCGGGATGTGCGCCGGGGTGGAAAAGCCGACGGAATCAAACAATTCCAGCATCTCCATGGCCGGGATCAGCGTAAATCTTGCCGCACAGGCCCTGAGCAGCTGTGTATCCTGGCCGATCTGTGATGCCAGATAACCGAGAATCATCGTGCGTCCCAGGTCCTTGCGGGTGGTGAACATGCCGGCGATCTGGAACTCCTCCGGCCAGTAGAATCCGGTATCAGGGCGTTTTTTGCTGTGCCCCCTCTGCCTGTCACCTCTCCCGGGTCCGCCTGGCGGGGACGTCGTCCCGCTTTCCAGGAAATAACGGTTCCTGACCCTGCGGACAAAGTCCCTCTCGTGCTCCTCGACCAGCTTTTTCGAGACCCTGCGCCTGAGAAACAGGAGTACGGATTCGTACTCCTTGCCAGACTGGATCCTCATGCCGCATACGCCGTTCAGAAGGCTCTCTTCCTGCAGCTGGTACTCAAAAACCAGCCTTGCCGTCTCATCGGAATCAATCTTTGACAGGGTGCACCCGCCATCCTCGAAGGCAAGGCGGATATCCCTGGCATAATGAATTTTCTCCAGAATCTCTTCCTTCAGCCTTGCGGCCTCTTCATCAAGAAGGCTGAGGGTTTCCGGTGGGATCAGTTCCTTGATATCTTTCCGGGTAAGCTCCGGTATCTGTTCTCGCATAAATCTACTCTTCAAAAAGATCAGGCATTTCGTTCGCCACGTAGCTGATCTCCTCTTCTGTCTCGTATTTCAACGCATCCAGGTCCTGGCTGCTCAGGTTCTCGTAATCTCCGCCGCCGGTGTACGGCGCGATGGTATCCGGTTTGGTCCCGGACAGGGTGCTCTGTGCTGCCAGCGCGCTCATTTCTTCCGGCGTCTCGTCCGGGCGAAGCTTCCGCGCGCACAGAACAAGCCTCGAGTCGCTGTACACATAGCTGCAGGTTGACAGGGTCAGAAGCCTGTCTCCATACTCCACATCCACAGGGATGTCATAATAGGATTTCTCTTTCAGATAGCCGGTATAATGTGCAAAGCTCTCCGGCTCGAAGTGCCACACAATCTCGAGGAAGTAATTCTCCGCGCCCATATCGACGTTCACGTCGGTCACCGCATAGAGGACATAGTAATCCGTTCCGGCCAGGGTCGTGAGCGTAATCAGCGGATGGCGCTGAAGATACCCGACATCCCGGTAATTGTTCAACCGGCCGAATACCGCCCCGCCTTTCATGTTGTGGCCATGGATGATTATCTGGTCGTCCTGCGGGAAAAAGCTGCATCTGGAATCAAAGAATGCCGCTCCGTTCACGTCCTCATACCCTGCGGCATTGTGGTGAAGGTAGAAATCATTGTTGTCTGTCTGCGTCACGTATTCCTGAATCTCACCGCCGACATTCAGGATCGCGGCGCATGCTTCGCTGATTTCCTCCTGCGCTGCGGCCATGGACTCGTCAGGCTCTGTCCGGGTCTGCTCCAGATACCACTGAAGACGTTCATTGGAATTCATGCCGGGCGTCTGTGATTTCAGTGTATGCTCCGGATTGAGCTCCGGGTAGTAGACCGGGCCGGCCAGGACGCAGAAATGCTGCAGGAGTACAAGCACTCCCGCGTACAAGGCTGTCATGCTTCCTTTTCGATGTGATCTCATAATGATGGAAAAGAACGCCGGAGGCGTTCTTGAAAATGCACGCAGGCTGCGTCCCGCCCGGCGGGACGGCCGGCATAGTGCTGTCATTCTGATCAGAAATACAACTCCTGCGCCTTCTTGATATACCGCACAAACAGGATCAGTACCGTAAAGAAGACTACCATGAATCCCAGGTACAGGATGCTGTTGACCGGTTTTACAAAATCAGAATACAGGCCGATTGCGCCCGATGCGACCGCGCACAGGGCAAAGACCAGAAGCTTCGGGGACATATACTTTCTGTAGCCTTCCGGGTCCTTGCACTTCTTTGCCATTCCCGCCTGTACGAGAACGCCTTCCCGTATGACGCCTTTGAAATGAAGAAGAAACCAGGCATACAGCAAATACAGCCCGGCTGCGAGCATGATAATATCAACAATCGCAAACATCTGATTCATATTATTCATTGTACGCTCCATTCCGCCGCCGCTTCCGGGCGGCACATATCCTGTTTTTTCAGATGTCCAGCCAGCGCAGAACCTCTGCCGGCATATCCGCAACCTCTGTCACCGTGCTGTGCAGCTGCGGCGCCGTACGGATGTCTTCGATTGCCTGCGGTATCTTCACGCCGCAGATCCGGTGCAGTTCATCAATCAGCTCAAAATCACTCAGGCCGGAAAGCTCCGGCTGAACGGAAGTGACCACACTACGCAGGAACTTGTACGGGCTTGCCGTGGAAGCGATCACTGTCTTCGTATCGTCTCCCGTCTCTTCCCGGTACCTGCGGTATACGTCCGATCCAACCGCCGTATGCGGATCGATGACATAGCCCGTCTCCCGGTACAGACGGCAGATCTCCTGCGCTGTCTGCTCTTCAGAAGCATAATCACTCCAGAAGTCTTTCATCGCTTCCTTCATCAGGTCCGTGACTTCATAAGCCCCCTCTTCTGACAGCTGCCGCATATATGCGCGTGTCGCATCCGCGTCTTTTCCTGCGGCCTGATAGACCAGTCTCTCCAGATTGCTGGAGATCAGGATATCCATGGACGGCGAGCTTGTAAGAATGAATGCGCGCCTGCGGTCGTACCTGCCCTCCCGGAAGAAGTCCACCAGCACGCGGTTTTCATTGGACGCGCAGATCAGCTTCGCGCAGGGAAGTCCCATCTGTTTTGCGTAGTACGCGGCAAGAATGTTGCCGAAGTTCCCGGTGGGAACCGTGAAGTTGACCGGATCACCGGCCTTGACCACGCCTGCCTTGACCATCTGTCCGTAGGCATAGAAATAATAGACGATCTGCGGCACCAGCCGACCGATGTTGATAGAGTTGGCGCTGGAAAAACGCATGCCGCCCTGTGCCATCCGCTCCTTCATCGCATCGTCCGAGAAGATCCGCTTCACCGCAGACTGGGCATCATCAAAGTTACCCTTGATGCCGACCACATGCACATTGGTCCCGCGCTGCGTCAGCATCTGCTTCTCCTGAACCGCGCTGACGCCGCCCTTCGGATAAAAGACAATGATCTTTGTCCCGGGCACGTCGGCAAAGCCTGCCATCGCAGCTTTCCCGGTGTCTCCGGAGGTTGCCGTCAGGATCACGATTTCATCCGTGACATGGTTCTTCTTCGCCGCTGTGGTCATCAGGTGCGGCAGAATCGACAGCGCCATGTCCTTGAACGCGATCGTCGCTCCGTGGAACAGCTCCAGGTACCATGCGCCGCCGGCTTCGTTCAGACGCGTAATCTCCGGAAGATCGAACTTTTCGTCATACGCACTGTCAATGCAGTGTTTCAGCTCTTCCTGCGTGAAATCGGTCAGGAACAAAGACATGATCTCAAGCGCGGTTTCCTGGTACGTCTGCTGCGCAAGCTGCTCAAAGCTTCCTGTATAAGCCGGGATCTTCCCCGGTACATACAGGCCGCCGTCCGGGGCAAGTCCCTGCAGGATCGCCTGAGAGGCAGTCGCTGTGATATTCGCGCTGCGGGTGCTGTTGTAGATGATGTTCTCCATAGGGTTCTCCATGATATTCTACCGATTCAAGGCACTTTTCTCCACCCAGACCACGAACCATCCACGCTTCGCGTGTCTGCCGCTGCTTCGTCCTGAAGGACTCGCAGCTTCTGTTCGTGGTTGTGTGGGGAAAGCCCCCGCTTCGCGGGTTGGTATGATCCTGTTGTTCTTCGTCTTACAAGCCTGCAAGCAGGCTTGACGCCTCAGTACATCAGTCTCATACCAGCCTTGAATCGGTTACTGTTCCGCTGTTACCATGTTGTTGACCGCTGTCAGCAGCGCATTGATGGACGCGCGGATGATGTCGACGTCCACGCCGGCGCCCCAGTAGAGCTTTTCTGACTTCTGGTTCCGGATTCCGACGTAAGCGATCGCGCGGGAGGAGGATGACTTTTCAAGTGCATGCTCCTCGTAGACTTCAAGGTTGAAGTCGAGTCTGTAATACTTCTTCAGCGCATTGGCGACGGAATCGAGACGGCCGTTGCCGGACGCCATGACTTCCTGCGACTTGCCCTTGTACTGGGTGGTAACCGTCGCGATGATGCCGTTGTGCTGCTTGAAATGCACCTCCGAGATGCTGTATGGTCTGTTGACGTCTTCGAAGCGGTCGATGAACAGCTCGAAGATCTGGTTCGGCGTAAGCTCTCTGTGCTCGTGGTCGGATTCGGCCTTGACCGCGTAGCTGACGGTCTCACGCATAAGCTTGGGCAGGCGCAGTCCGAAGTGATGCTCGAGGATAAATGCAACGCCGCCCTTGCCGGACTGGCTGTTGATCCGGATGACATCGCCGTCATAGTTGCGGCCGATATCGGTCGGGTCGATCGGGATGTACGGAACCGTCCATGTCTTCAGCCCGTTCTCCTCATGGTACTTCATGCCCTTTGCGATCGCATCCTGATGTGATCCGGAGAATGCAGCAAATACAAGTGCTCCGCCGTACGGGCTTCTCGGATCGAGGTCAAGGCGGGTGTATTCCTCATACTTGCTGACGATATCAAGCATGTTGCTGAAGTCCAGCTTCGGATCCACGCCCTGGCTGTACATGTTCAGTGCGACCGTCACGATATCAACGTTGCCGGTGCGCTCTCCGTTTCCGAAGATCGTACCTTCGATCCGGTCTGCGCCTGCCAGAAGGCCCATCTCCGCGTCCGCCACACCGGTCCCGCGGTCATTGTGCGGATGGAGGGACAGAACCACATTCTCTCTGTACTTCAGATTTTCAGACAGATACTCAATCTGGTTCGCGTAGACATGCGGCATGGAAAGCTGCACCGTGGAAGGCAGGTTGATGATTGCCTTGCGGTCCGCTTCCGGCTGCCAGACATCCAGGACCGCGTTGCAGACTTCCAGCGCGAACTCCGGCTCTGTTCCGGTAAAGGACTCAGGGCTGTACTCAAAGCGGTATTTCTCCCCTGCTTCTTCGGTCAGCTGCTTCAGGAGCTTCGCGCCGTCCACCGCGATCTGCTTGATCTGCTCCTTCTCCATGTGGAAGACCTGCTCTCTCTGCGCAAGAGAGGTAGAATTGTACACATGGACGATCGCATTGCTGCAGCCCTTCAGCGCTTCAAACGTCTTGCGGATGATATGCTCACGCGCCTGGGTCAGAACCTGAAGCGTCACGTCGTCCGGAACCATGTTCCGGTCTATGAGTGCACGAAGGAATTCGAACTCTGTTTCGGATGCTGCCGGAAATCCGACTTCAATTTCCTTGAAACCGATGTCTACCAGAAGCTTGAAAAAACGCAGCTTCGTCTCCAGGTCCATCGGCACGATCAGTGCCTGGTTCCCGTCACGAAGGTCAACAGAGCACCACACGGGCGCCTTGCCGACAGAATCCTTTTCCGCCCACTTCATATTGACCACTGGCGGATTGAAAAACTGCTTCTGGTATTTGGTATGATCCATCATAGTATTCGGGTACCTCCGTTGAATAGTTTATCGCCTTATCTTCCGATTATCTTGTTTTTTCTGCCCCCTGTCAACTCCTCGGGGCACTCCCGGGCCGCCGCCGGCTCACTTCCGGTTTGCCATCGGGGCACTTGCGATTCGCTGCCGGACACTCCCGGTTCGCCGGCAGGTTTCACTCCCTGTTCGCCAGCTCCTGTGCGATATCTTCCCATGTGATCCCACGCTCGGACATCAGGACCATCAGATGATACAGGAAATCCGCCGCCTCATATTTGATCTCCTCCGGGTTCGGATTCTTGGCGGCGATGATAATCTCCGCAGCCTCCTCTCCGCATTTCTTGAGGATCTTGTCGATTCCTTTGTCGAACAGATAGTTGGTGTAGGAGCCCTCCTTCGGGTTCTGCCTGCGGTCTTCGATCGTCGCGTAGACGTCCTCGAACACCTTCATAGGATTGCGCTGCGGCGCGTCTTTTTTCAGCGCCGTGCGATAGAAGCAGCTTCTGTTTCCCGTATGGCAGGCCGCGCCGACCTGCGCAACACGCGCGAGCAGAGTATCGTTGTCACAGTCGATCCGAAGCTCCTTCAGATACTGATAGTGGCCGCTCGTCAGTCCTTTCACCCACAGCTCCTGACGCGATCTCGACCAGTAGGTCATGACACCGGTCCTGAGGGTTGCCTCGTAAGCTTCCCGGTTCATGTAGGCAACCATCAGAACTTCTTCGTTGCGGTAGTCCTGCACGACAACCGGAATCAGTCCTGCTTCGGACAGCTTCAGGTCTTCCCAGGAAAATGCGCTTTCAAAGAGGTTTACTTCCATCCCGGCATCTTTCATCTTCTGCTTCATGCCCATCAGATCCGCGTCAGCTGCCTGTGTGCATGCTCCGCCTGCCGCTTCGATCGATGTCGATGCAAGCGCTTCAAGAACTTTACTGTCGGACAGATCACCGTCGGAAATGACCGCGCTCAGTGCCGGGCGCTCTTTGGCCGGCGCTTCACCTGCGGCAATGACGGCGGCGGCTGCCCCGGCCCAATCGCCTGAGAGCAGAACGACGCCATCCGCATACAGCTTAATTTTCTTCAGCGTTTCGAAGGAAAGATCCTCGCCTTTTTGCGTATTGACACACACCGCGATCTTCTCCCGTCCGAAACGCTTCGAGACCTCCTCCAGCATCTCCCTGTTGGAGGGCTTCGCATAGTTCAGGACCGCCTTCCTGCAGCCCGCATAGAGGATCTTCTTGACATCCTCGACGCGTCTGACATTGCCCGCGCCCCACATCGGGATATCCGACACACGTGCCATCTGGCGCATCAGGGTCAGGGACGTATCATGTTCTTCGTCCGAGTCTGACTGATCGAAGATCAGCAGTATGTCTGCCCCGCGGTTGGAATAGTCCGCGGCTAGCGAAACCGCATCGCCGTCACCCAGTACAGAGGCATCCGCCAGCGATTTTACAGCCTGTCCGTTTCGAAGATATATAGGGGTAATCAGTTTCCTGCGCATGTTCTCCTGCTGCCTTTCTGGTTTCTGTTTCGAATCATCACATCACCCGGATCCGATCCTGTCAGGACTTTCAACGGCAGTCTTACCGTACCGGGCACTGCAGTCGTCATATAACGCCTTTTGTCGACAGCACATCCGTGATACGCTCATCGAACTGTGTCGCCATGTCCAGCGCCTTGCCGAAAGCCTTAAACATCGCCTCACACATGTGATGGTCATTTCCGGGCGTCAGGACCTTCAGATGCAGGTTCATCATCGCGCCGTAGCTGACAGCGTAAAAGAATTCCTTCACCATCTGCGTGGACATCTGGCCCATCTTCTCG
Source organism: uncultured Clostridia bacterium (assembly GCA_946401715.1). Classification (GTDB taxonomy): domain Bacteria; phylum Bacillota; class Clostridia; order Lachnospirales; family Lachnospiraceae; genus Porcincola. Next base: position 18,581 of record CAMIVF010000014.1, read on the forward strand.
CCCTGAAATGAGCCCTCGAAGGACAGGTACGGGCGTCCGCACAGATCAAGCGCGCAGAGCACCAGGGCTTCGTCCATCGGAATGATCCTGCTGCCGTAGCGGGCGATGCCCTTCTTGTTTCCCACCGCCTTCGCGATCGCCTGTCCCAGGACGATGCCGATGTCCTCAATCGTGTGATGGTCGTCCACCTGCAGGTCGCCGTCACACTTTACCGACAGATCAAACAGCCCGTGCCGGGCGAACCCGTCCAGCATGTGGTCGAGGAACCCGACCCCCGTATCGATCTGGGTGATGCCGGACCCGTCCAGATTCAGCTGAATCTCAATACTTGTCTCCGAAGTATATCTTTCGACCTCCGCGATTCTTGCCATGTCCTCTCCTTCCCCTCATCAGATTCTCACACCATATCACACAGTTTCCTGTTTTCACCATTCTGCGTAATAACTTCAGTCTTCCTCTTCAAACCTGACCGCGATAGAATTCGCGTGTGCGGTCAGCTCCTCTGCCTGAGCGAATGATTCGATCTCCTTGTGCACCGCCCGGAGCGCTTCTTCCGAGTAATAGATCACGCTGGATTTCTTGACAAAGTCATCCACGGACAGCGGACTGAAGAACCTTGCCGTTCCGTTGGTCGGCAGTATGTGATTCGGCCCTGCAAAGTAATCGCCCAGCGGTTCGCTGGAATACGGCCCGAGGAAGATGGCGCCCGCATTGTGCACCCGCGTCATCACATCGAAGGGATTCGATGTGACAATCTCGAGATGTTCCGGCGCGATCTCGTCGACCGCGTTGATTCCTTCCTGCAGGGAGTCGACAATCAGGATATATCCGTAGTTGTCCAGTGACTTTGCGATGATATCGGCTCTCGAGAGCGTCTCCAGGAATCCATCGATCTCTTTCGATACTGCTTCTGCCAGTGTCTTTGAGGTCGTAACCAGGATCGCGGAAGCCAGCTCATCATGCTCTGCCTGGCTGAGCAGGTCAGCTGCGACATAGCGAGGATTCGCCGTCTCGTCCGCCAGCACCATGATCTCGCTTGGCCCGGCGATCGAATCGATCCCTGTGAATCCGTAGACAGCCTTCTTGGCCAGAGCGACGAAAATGTTCCCGGGCCCCACAATCTTATCTGCCTTCGGAATCGTTTCGGTTCCGTGCGCCAGCGCCGCGATGGCCTGCGCGCCGCCCACCTTGAAGATCACATCGACGCCGGCTTCGTTTGCCGCCACCAGCGTATTCGGGCTCACCTTGCCTCCGCGGCAGGGCGTCGTCATGACAATCTGTCCCACGCCCGCGACCTTTGCCGGCACCACGTTCATCAGAACGGAAGAGGGATAGACCGCCTTACCGCCGGGGACATACACGCCGACCTTCTGCAGCGGGGTAATCTTCTGTCCCAGAAGGATGCCGTTTTCCTTCGAATCAAACCAGGAATACCGCTTCTGCTTCTCGTGATACGAACGGATGTTGACCAGCGCCTTGCGGATGACATCAAGCAGCTTCGGATCCACCTCACGGTATGCTTCCTCGATCTCTTCCTCCGTCACGCGCATGGTCTCAGGCGTCAGGGCGATGTGATCGAACTTCTCTGTATAGGCAAGCAGCGCTTCGTCCTTGTTCCGGCGGACATTTTCAACGATCTCCGCCACCGTCTTCTCATATTCGGAATACTGGTTCGGACTGCGCTTCAGAAGCGATTCCAGCAGGTCGAGTCTGTTTTCTTTTGTAAGATTGATGATATTCATGTGATCCCTCTTTGTTTTTTATCCGTCCTTTTTATTCTTTCAAAGCTTCGTTCATCTCACTGAGCAGTTTTGTAATCCGCTCATTTTCCATGCGCATGCTGACCGGGTTGACGACCACCCGCGCGGACAGCGGGCAGACCTCCTCCAGCACCTTCAGCCCGTTCTCCTTCAGGGTCGATCCGGTCTCGACGATGTCAACGATCACCTCTGCCAGGCCGACGATCGGCGCAAGCTCGATGGAGCCGTTCAGCTTGATGATCTCAACCGTCTGATTCTTCGTGTCGTTGAAGTAATCCCTTGCAATCTTCGGATACTTCGTTGCGACACGGATCTGCTCCTGCCCGTTCAGAAGCTTCGCTGCGTCTGCCGGACCGGCGACGCACATGCGGCACTTTCCAAATCCGAGGTCGAGCACTTCATAGATTTTCCGGCCTTCCTCCATGATGGTATCTTCCCCGACGACGCCGAAGTCGGCTGCGCCGTACTCCACATACGTCGGCACGTCCGGCCCCTTCGCAAGGAAGAACTTCAGTCCGTATTCTTCATTGACGAAGATCAGCTTGCGCGTATCCGGATCCCGCATTTCCTCGCAGGAGATCCCGATCTTCTCCATCAGGTTCATGGTCTGTTTTGCAAGGCGCCCTTTCGCAAGCGCTGCTGTAAGATATCTCATATGTCTTATACCCTGTGTATTTCATCTGCTTCCGGATGGGTGCATCGCCGATTGAGGACAACGCAGTTATGCGGCTTTTCGGACAAGTAAAATAGCAAGCGAATT
>CAMIVF010000015.1 GCA_946401715.1 uncultured Clostridia bacterium
TGCCTTCATGCAGGTGCCTTCCGCGCCCTTATTGTTCCACTCGTCCTTTGCCATATATCCGCCAAGTCCGACAACACATGCATCCTTGTCCAGGCCTGCGCTCTCAAGAGCACGGCATGCACCGATGGTTCCCTCTTCGTTCGCGCCGGTTACCAGCCAGGTCGTGATCTGCGGATTCGCTGTGATAACAGCCGCAGCAGCGGTGTTGCCCTTATCGGTCGTTCCGTCATAATCCGCCTTGAAGATTCTGTCTTCCGGGAAGTCCGGGCACAGCTCTGCCCACTTGTCCAGTTCGCCCTCAGCACGCGGTACGCAGCTGGAAACAGTATCCATGGTCATGATCAGAAGTCCGGTATCTTCCTTGTCAACCAGCTCGTTCTCAATCGCATAGTTTGCGATCCACTCGCCGTTCGCAGCACCGATGTTATAAGCATCGATTCCAACCCACGGAGCGATCTTCTCACCGTCAACCTCGAGCGCATCGTCAGCCGCGACGATCGGGATTCCGGCTTCCTGGCACTTGTCGACAGCAGCCTGGGACAGCGTCTGGTCCGGGATGCAGGTGACAATACCGGTTGCATTGTTCGCAATCGCGTTGTCAATGTCCTTCAGATACTCTTCCGGGCTCATCTTCGCATCAACATAGATGAACTCACCGCCATCAGCCTCGACCTTCGCCTTCGCCGCGTCGCCCTCATCGATGAACCATGTCTGGTCACCAGCCTTGTAGATGCCGTAGACAGTGCCGCCGGCGAAATCATAGCCGCCCTCTTTCTCGGTCTCGCCCGCGAACGCAGCCATGCTCATCGCCATCAGAGATGCCATTGACAGTGCCATAACCTTCATTGCTGTTTTCTTCATTGCTTTTTCCTCCTTGCAAATGAATATGGGTTACCTTTATTCTTCCTCGCCGGTTCCGGAATCCCTCCGGCTCCGGCGCAGAGTTCTTTTAAAACACTTCCCTTCAGGGATCCGAACCGGTATCAGGCATTCTTCATGGAAGCCTCGAGCAGTGCCTTCTGTCTTCTGGTCTCACGGATATAGTCAGAAGTCAGAGCGAACAAAAGCAGCGCGCCTCTGGCGACGTACTGCCAGAAGGAGTCGACATTGACCATGATCAGGCCGGTATTGAATGCCTGGATCAGAATGATGCCGAGCGCGGTTCCGAACATGGATCCGACACCGCCTGCGAACGATGTGCCGCCCAGGATAACCGCGGTAATGGCGTCGAACTCAAGGTTGACATTCGCGGAAGGCTGACCGGCGTTCATGCGCGCCGCGAAGAGCATGCCGCCCATCGCCGTAAGCATACCGATCATGATGAAACAGACGGTGACAATCCGTTTCGGGTTCAGGCCGGCCAGGCGGGCCGCCTCAGCGCTGCCGCCGATCGCGTACACGCTGCGTCCGAACCTGGTTCTCGCCAGGATAAAGCCGAAGATCAGGATACAGATGATCATCACCCAGACCGGAACCGGAAGTCCCGCGATCCGGAAGGTTCCGAGTTTGTTGAACGCCTGATTCGTGATCGCAACCGGTTTTCCTTCGCAGATGATATAGGCAAAGCCTCTGATGATCGTCTGGGAAACCAGTGTCGCGATGAAAGCCTCGATCCGGATCTGGTTGACCATCCAGGAGTTGAACAGTCCGACAACCGCGCCGGCGACGAGCGTGATCACCATGGCAGCCGGGATCGGGAATCCCTTGTTCAGGAGAATCGCCGCGAATACGCCGCAGAAGGCAGCAAGGGAACCCGGAGACAGGTCATTCTGCTTCGCGATGATCAGGTAAGTATGCCCGATGGCAACCATGCCGACCAGAGAAGAAGCAACCAGCAGGTTGACCATGTTCTGGACTGTCATGAAGTTTTTGTTCAGGAAGGTAAACAGGGCAAAGACCGCGGCAATCGCGACGATCAGAACGATCTTGTCCCCTCCGATGACCGACGTAATCTTTTTTTTCTCGTTCATAGCATTATTCCTCCATGCCCAGTGCAAGCAGCTTGTCTTCGGTTGCCTCTGATGCCAGCATCTCTCCGGATTTCTCCAAAGACCTCATCACGATGATCCGGTCGCTGAGCCCGATTACTTCCGGAAGCTCCGACGATATCAGGATGACACCCAGTCCCTGTTTCGCAAACCGGCAGATCATTTCGTAGAACTCACTCTTCGCTCCGACGTCAATTCCCTTGGTCGGTTCGTCCAGAATCAGCACCTGCGGACTTGTGGCAACTGCTCTTGCCACGATGCACTTCTGCTGATTGCCGCCCGACAGCTCCAGAACCTTCTTGTTCATGGACGGTGTCTTGATCGCGAATTCCTTGATTCCTTTCTCTGCCATCTCCCTCTCTTTTTTGGTATTGATGATTCCGATGGCATTCGAATTCTGGACCAGAGAGGCGATGTCAATATTGCCGGCAACGTCCAGGTTCCCGAGCAGGCCTTGCAGCTTGCGGTCCTCCGGCACCAGCATGATGCCGTTTCTCATCGCATCCTTCGGCGAACGGTTCTCGATCTTTTTCCCGTTCAGCGTCACCGTCCCGCTCTTGCGCTTGTCCGCGCCGATGATGGCTCTCATCAGCTCTGTCCGGCCGGCGCCGACCAGTCCCGAAAAGCCCAGGACCTCTCCTTTGTGAAGCTGGAAGGAAACCGGCTTGACATAATCAGAAGAAACATTGTCCACGTCCAGGAGCACTTCCCCGATCTCTTTCTCCTTGTCGAGAGAAGAATAGATGTCGCCCAGGTCTCTTCCGACCATCAGCTTGATCAGCTCCGCATCGGTGACCTTCGCTGTCTCATAGATCCCGACATGCCTGCCGTCCTTGAAGATGGCCACCTTATCCGTGATCTGCCTGATCTCGCTCATCCGGTGGGAAACATACAGAACAATCTTGCCCTCGTCCCTGAGCTTGCGGATGATCTCAAACAGACTTGAAATCTCCGCATCCGACAGGGAAGCAGTCGGTTCATCAAACGCGATGACCTTCAGGTTCTCCCTGCTGTAGGCCTTCATAATCTCGACCATCTGCTGATAGGCGATGGAAAGATTCTTCACCTTCTCGGACGGTCTGATCGGCAGACCGAAATCATCGATGATCTTCTGCGCCATCTGATTGGCCTTTGCAGTATTGATCACGCCGAGCGAGTTTGACGGCATGCGCCCGAGATAGATATTCTCCGCGACACTCAGCTCCAGGAGAATCTGTCTTTCCTGGTAAATGATGCTGACGCCCTCTTCAATTGCCTGATGCGGAGACTTGAAGTGCTTCTCCTGTCCGTCCAGGAGATAGGTTCCGCTCGTTGGCTGATAATCTCCGTTGAGCGTCTTCAGCAATGTCGACTTGCCGGCTCCGTTCTCTCCGAGAAATGCAAGCACCTCGCCGCCGAATGCCTGGAAGCTGACATCATCCAATGCCTTGACGCCTGGAAAGTATTTCGAAATGTGCTGAAACTCAAGAACAGTTCCCATTTCGTATCCTCCGTCTGCCGATCCCGAAACAGAACATATGCATATATGTGATATGCCTTTGTATCTGCACAGGATTTTGTGATTTCTTTTGATCCTGTTTCTTATGGATAAAATAGCAGAGTCTCAGCATGATTTCATTAATCAGAATTGCTATCGTGTTTTGATTTCTTGCTCTGATAGTCAGACTGTGGGACGGATGAACGCAAAAAAAATCTCACAACCAGCTGCGTGGTTGTGAGACCCTGTGAAACACTATGATTCCATCCGCCTTACAGCACCTTGGACAGGAAGTCCTGAAGCCTCGGATTCTGCGGAGAACCGAAGAATTCGTAAGGTGTATTCTCCTCGGCAACGATGCCTTCGTCAATAAACAGTATCCGGCTTCCGACTTCACGGGCAAATCCCATCTCGTGGGTCACCACCACCATCGTCATGCCGTCTTCGGCCAGTTCTTTCATGATCGCGAGAACTTCGCCGACCATCTCCGGATCCAGCGCGCTGGTCGGCTCGTCGAAAAGCATCACGGCAGGATCCATGGCCAGGGCTCTGGCAATTGCGATTCTCTGCTGCTGCCCGCCGGAAAGCATCCCCGGATAGCTGTCCGCCTTATCCGGCAGGCCGATCCGTTTCAGAAGTTCATCCGCCTTCGCGTCAGCCTCCTCCTGGGTCATTTTCTTCAAAAGCACAGGGGCAAGCGTGATATTCTGCCGCACCGTCTTCAGCGGGAACAGATTGAAATGCTGGAACACCATCCCCATGCGCTGGCGGACCTGGTCCAGATTGGTCTGCGGATCCGTCAGGTTGATTCCTTCAAAGATGATCTCTCCTCCGGTCGGTTCCTCAAGCATGTTCAGGCACCGCAGGAAGGTTGACTTGCCGGAGCCGGAAGGTCCGATCACGACAACCTTCTCTCCTTTTTCGATATGCTGATTGATGCCGCACAGCACCTCGTGGTCTCCGAACTTCTTTCTCAGGTCTTTCGTGTATATCACAAAATCGTCCCCCTTCCGTTCTCAGTGCCGGTCACTCTTGGCCATCTTCTTCTCAAACTTGCCCATCAGCCACGTCAGGAACAGCGTCATGGTCAGATAGATCGCAGCCGCGATAACATACGGCGGGATCACGTCCCAGGTTCTGGATCCGACATAGCCGGCCATCTTCATCAGGTCATTGACCGCAATGACAGAGATAACCGAGGTCTCTTTGATAAGTGAGATGAACTCGTTGCCCAGCGCGGGCAGAATGTTCTTAAAAGCCTGCGGCAGGATGACCGTGCGCATCGTCATGGTATAGGTAAGACCCAGAGAGCGCCCTGCTTCCATCTGTCCGACAGGGATGGATGCGATCCCCGCGCGGATGATCTCCGCGACGTACGCGCCGGAATTGATGCCGCAGCAGACAGCGCCGACGACAATCGGATTCGTATTGGGTGAAGTGAAGATCAGATTGTAAATGATCATGATCTGCACAATCATCGGCGTACCGCGGATCACTGTAATGTAGAACAACGCGATCTTATCCAGGACTTTGATGATGAACAGTTTCGAAGTGCGTGCGGTGACACGGATCACTGCGATCAGGACACCGATCACGATTCCGATCAGCACGGCGAACAGAGAGATCAGCAATGTCATGCGCAGTCCGCTCAGGTATGCCAGGTATCTCTGTTCGGGAAACCACGCATTGTAGAAACTCTCCCCTATGCTTTTGAGCCATTCCATCATAATGTTGCGCTCTGCCTTTCCATAAAAGAAGGGGCCTCTTTCTGCAATCAGAGAGACCCCTTTGTTTCTCTTTTCCCACAGAGCACGAATCAAGTCTGTGCCCTGTTCTTTTCGGTTTTTCCAACTGTTTTCGCCTGTATCAGGCGAAGGCCGCTGGAGCGCCCTTTCACAGGGGGATTACGCCTCCGTCTCAGCTTCCCCGGCGCTGGAGTGGGAAGCAATGATCGCATCCATCTCACCGCTCTCGATCAGGTCCGTGATAACCGCATCGACAGCAGCCTTCATGGATTCGTTGCCCTTCTTGACCGCAACCGCGTAAGAATCCTCAAACAGCGCATCGCCCTCAAGGATAGCAAGCTTTCCGTCGGAAGAGTCGACCAGCTCAATCGCCGGAGCCTCGTCCATGATGATGCAGTCGATCTTGCCGTTCACCAGATCCTGCGCAGCCTGCACAAACTTGGTATAACGCTGTACAGAACCAGCCTCGGTGTTATCGGTGACCCACAGGTCCGCAATGTTGCCCTGCTGCACGCCGACGGTCTTGCCCGCGAGCGCGTCCGCGCTCGGCTCTTCTACTGCCGGAGCATCTGCCTTGACAACCACGACATCCTTGGAATCAACATACTTGACTGAGAAGTCCATGACTTCTTCACGCTCTTCACTGACCGAAACGCCGGCCGCCACAATGTCGACCTTGCCCTGCTGCACCGCAAGGAGCGCGCCATCGAAATCCATGTTCTGGATCTCAAGCTCTACGCCAAGCTTATCCGCAATCGCCTGCGCGATATCCATGTCAACGCCCTCGACTTTATCGCCGACCAGGTATTCATACGGAGCGAATCCTGCCTCTGTTCCGACGATCAGCTTACCCTCGGATACGGTCTCGACCGCGCCGAAATCAACCGCTTCTGTCTCATCCGCAAATACTGCAGTCATTCCGGAAAGCATCATGCAACCTGCTGCAAGCACTGCAGCTGCCATCTTCCAATTCTTCATATGATTCCTTCTCCTTCCTGCCGGCAGGCCTCAGCCCGCCAATTCCCTGAAAAGTCATTTAACAGAGGACATTATAAGACAAAACCCGGAAGAATACGATACCCAGATTGTATTTTTGTATCCGTTTTTGTATCCGTTTTTGTATCCGGTCCTGAATCCGTTCCTGTATCCGCTTTCGTGTGCATCATACGAAAGCCACACTGACTTCGCAGTCCTCAGTTCTTGAACGAATGAATCGGCGCGGGGATCCTTCCTCTCCTGCTGATGAAGTCTTCGCAGCCAAATGTGCTGACGGGCATAATCGGCGCGTGTCCGAGCAGGCCGCCGAATTCCACCGTCTCCCCGACCCCCTTGCCGATCACCGGGATCAGACGCACAGCGGTCGTCTTCGCATTGACCATGCCGATCGCCATCTCGTCCGCGATGATGCCCGAGATGGCAGACGCCTTCGTGTCGCCCGGAATGGCAATCATATCAAGGCCGACCGAACACACGCAGGTCATCGCTTCAAGCTTTTCCAGATGCAGAGCCCCTGCCTCAACGGCTTCGATCATCCCCTGATCCTCCGACACCGGGATAAATGCGCCCGACAGCCCTCCGACATAGGAGGAGGCCATCACGCCGCCCTTCTTCACCTGGTCATTTAACAGGGCAAGGGCTGCCGTCGTGCCCGGAGCACCCGCCATCTCCACGCCGATCTCGTGCAGGATGTCGGCAACAGAATCGCCGATGGCCGGTGTCGGCGCAAGAGAAAGATCGATGATGCCAAAGGGAACGCCCAGCCTGCGGGACGCCTCCTGCGCCACCAGCTGGCCGACTCTCGTCACCTTGAACGCCGTGCGCTTGATGGTCTCGCACAGAACCTCGAAGCTTTCCCCGCGCACCGCCTCCAGCGCAGTCTTCACGACGCCCGGACCCGAGACACCGACATTGATCACCGTATCCCCCTCCGTCACGCCGTGAAATGCTCCTGCCATGAAGGGGTTGTCATCCGGCGCGTTGCAGAACACGACCAGCTTTGCGCAGCCAAGGGAATCCCTTTTGCTGGTTGCCCTGGCAGTGTCAAGAATGATACTGCCCAGAAGGCGGATCGCATCCATGTCGATCCCTGTCCTTGTCGAGCCGACATTGACCGAGGCACAGACATACTCTGTCGTACTCAGCGCCATGGGAATCGCGCGGATCAGATTCTCCTCCGCCGGCGTCATCCCTTTCGATACCACCGCAGAAAAGCCGCCCAGGAAATTGACGCCGACCTTCTTCGCCGCCTGGTCCAGGGTCAGCGCGATCTTCGCATAGTCCTCCGGACAGCTGCATGCAGAGGCGCCGACCAGGCCGATCGGCGTCACCGAGATCCGCTTGTTCACGATCGGGATGCCGTACTCCTTCGCAATGTCTTCACCAACCTTCACAAGGTCTTTCGCCTTCGCCGTGATCTTTGTATAGATATTTTTCCGCAGCGTTTCCAGATCCGAAGAGATACAGTCCAGAAGACTGATTCCCATTGTGATGGTTCTTACGTCCAGGTTTTCCTGCGAGATCATCCGGACCGTTTCAGCTGCTTCCAGTATGTTAATCATAGGAATATGCTCCGTTCTGCCGCCGGGCGGCAAGTCAATTCTTTCTTATTGTGCGCATGACACACTGTGCATTGTATGATGTTGGGGTCAAAAGTACCTTTTGCCCCCAACTATGATGTACGGATTGTTTCGCGCTGTAATCATGTCATACCCTGTGCATGGCGTTGAAGATGTCCTCGCCCATGACACGGATGTCCAGTCCCATTCCCTCTCCGAGCGCAGTGAGGTCGTCCGACATCTGTCCTGCGTCCACATTCGAAGCCGTCGGGTCCGTGACCATCATCATATTGAAGTATCCGCCGACGATTGTCTGGGAAATATCCAGAATGTTGACATTGTGATCAGCCAGATACGAGCAGACCTTCGCGATGATGCCGACCGTATCCTTGCCGATCACTGTGATAATTACTTTTTTCATGATTGTGCCTTTCTGTGCGGTTTCAGGGCTTATACCCTTCCATAATATTTAACGTTATAATTCCAGCTTCTCCATCGGGCGTTCCCTGCTCGCCACATGAATCGGGATATCTCCCTCCTTATACCGGCAGCCCGGATCCATCGCCATCTCGGAGATCACGGTCGCATATGCCAGGTCCGGATAGTTGTTTGTCTTGCTCAGATGCCCGAGGAAAACCGCCTTCATATCATCATGCAGAACCTGGGACAGGAGCATGGCAGACGACGTGTTGGACAGGTGGCCTTTCTCCCCCAGGATTCGCCGCTTCAGCGGCCATGGGTAAGGCCCTGCCTGCAGCATGCGCTCATCATGATTCGCCTCAATCAGAATGGCGTCCAGATTCCGCAGGTGGTTCACCGTGTAACGGTTAAAACACCCCATATCCGTGGCAACAGCACAAGCCTTGTTTCCTGATTCGATCCGGTAGGAAACAGGATCCGCCGCATCATGACTGATGTGAAATGCTTCCGCTTTCATATCTCCAATCATGAATGGCTGATCCGCGTCAATCGGATGAAACAGTTCCTCATCAACACTTCCGAGGGGAGAATACCGCAGAATCTGCCGGATCGTGGCCTGTGTGGCGTAGACGGGCACATGCGCTTTCCTGAGCAGGACACCCAGTCCGGCGATATGATCGCTGTGTTCATGCGTGACAAGGATTGCCGTCAGATCCTGCACACTCCGGTCAATATCGCGCAGCGCGTCCGTAATCCTTTTGCAGGAGATTCCCGCATCGATCAGAACCGAGGTATGATCCGTTCCGACATAGATGCAGTTTCCGCTGCTGCCGCTTGCGATACTATAGAAGTCCAACTGTATTTCCTGCTTTCCAAAATCCGCGCTCACCAAGCGCCTCGTCCAGCTGCCGGTATGTATTTTCAATGTTTTCGGAAGAATTGTCAATCGTCAGTGAGCAGCATGCACGATAGCTCTCATCTGACCGCTGGCTGGCAAGCATGTCTGAGATTTTTTCGTCCGTGTATCCGCGGCTTTTCTTCAGGCGCTCCCGCCGCACGGATTCCTCCGCGTACACAAACCAGATCTCATCGCAGATCTCCTCATAGTGATCTTCCAGAAGAAGTGCTGCCTCGATCACGATCAGCGCTGCATCCTGGTGTGAAGCGACCAGCTCCCGTACACGCTGCTTTACTGCCGGATGCACGATCCGGTTCAGCGCGCTGAGCAGCTTTTCATCGGCAAAAACCAGTTTCGCGACAGCGCTCCGGTTAAATGTGCCGTCCTCATTCAGAAGTGCACTGCGCTGAGCGGAAAACACATCATTCTCAGAAAGACTGCCGTCTCCGGCAGATGCCCGGGAAGATTCATTGCGCTTTGTTTCTATGCCGAAAAGCTCCAGCATCGGCCCGTAGCATGCCTCCTGCGGCTGCTGCAGCTGCCTCGCAACATCGTCCAGCCGAATCAGGCAAGCGCCATACTGATCCTGCAGATATGCCAGAACAGTGCTCTTCCCCGTCCCGACACCGCCGGTGATTCCCAGGATCATTTTTTGATCAGTGTGCCTCAAACCAGCTGTCCCCCACATGCATGTCAATCTCCAGCTTCACCTTCAGATCTGCAGCGCCTTCCATCTCCTCCCGCAGAATCTGCTGCACGGTCTCCACCTCATCCTGGGCCGCCTCCACCAGAAGTTCATCGTGTACCTGCAGGACCAGGCGGGACTTCAGCCCCTCCGCGCGCAGACGGTGGTCGACGCCGATCATCGCGATCTTGATGATATCCGCGGCAGTGCCCTGGATCGGCGCATTCATCGCAACCCGCTCCCCGAAGGAGCGCCGCATGAAGTTCGATTCCTTCAGCTCCGGAATCGGGCGCCTGCGCCCGAACATGGTCTCACACCAGCCCTTCTCCTTCGCGCTGCTCACCTCTTCATCAAGAAATGTCTTGATCTCCGGGAAGGTCTTGAAATACTGGTCGATAAACTGCGCTGCTTCCTGTCTCGTGATCGACAGTCCCTGGCTTAAGCCAAATGAACTGATGCCGTATACGATTCCGAAGTTGACGGCTTTCGCATTGCGCCGAAGCTGCGGCGTTACCTCCTCCAGCGGAATATGGAACACAGAGCTTGCCGTAATGGCATGGATGTCCTCCGCTGAATTGTATGCTTCAATCAGCGCCTTATCTCCTGACATATGCGCCAGGACACGCAGTTCGATCTGGGAGTAATCCGCATCGACAAACTGCGATCCTTCCTGCGGCACAAATACCTTGCGCAGCTCTCTGCCGAGCTCCGTGCGCACCGGTATATTCTGCAGGTTGGGATCCGTGGAGCTGATCCGGCCGGTCGCCGTGATGGTCTGATGGAACTTTCCGTGGATCCTGCCGTCGTCTGCGATAAATGCAGACAGCCCTTCTGCATAGGTGGAACGCAGCTTCGTCAGCTGGCGGTACTCCAGAATATCCGCAACGATCCGGTGCTCCTCAGCCAGCTTCTCCAGAACGTCTGCCGCTGTGGAATAGCCGGTCTTCGTCTTCTTCCCGCTGGGCAGGTGCAGGTCTTCAAACAGTACCACGCCCAGCTGTTTCGGGGAGTTGATATTAAACCTCTGTCCGGCCTCCTCATAGATCTGGTTCTCAAGACTGTCAATCCTTCCGGACAGCCGCACGCCGTAATCATGCAGCTCCTGTGCCTTTACCAGGATGCCTTCGCGCTGCATGCGCTGCAGCACAAAAACGAGCGGCATCTCAATCTCGTCAAAAAGCTTTTCCATCCCCTGATTCTGCAGGGCAAGCCGGATTCCGTCTTTCGACTCCAGCGCAGCGCGTGCCTGAAGACAGGTGATCTGCATCCAGTCTTCCGTTGTCAGATCCTTATCCTTCTTCTTGCCGAACAGCTCCGCCCTCGACTGGATCATGCGCCCCGCGTAGGTTCCCGACAGGAAGTCATAGGTATACGCACCCTGCAGCGGATTGAGCAGGTATGCGCCGAGCGCACAGTCAAAAAACTTCTTCTCGTCCGGATCCTCCGGCAGGAAATACAGCTGCTCCTTCAGATCGATCGCGCAGATCACATCTGCCCTGTCCATCAACAGTTTCAAAGCTGACGTGTCTTCACCGGCAACGAACCCGGTCCGGTTTCCGCAGGCCAGCGCATAGCCGGTCACGGCGCCGTCCAGGACCGCAATCTGCAGGCCGACAGAGCGCTCTGTTCCAGCCTTCCCGTCTGCCTTGTTCTTCAGGACCTCTTCCAGAAAAACCGCAGCATCTTCTACCTTCTCAAAGGGCGCTTCTTCCTCCTGCTGAGCACTTACTCCGGCACCCGCTTCCCCGTCCGCTGAGGCAAGTCCCTCGGAAAAGCGGGGAATCATCGTGCGAAGCTCCAGCTTCTTGCACAGCTCCAGCGCCTGCGGGGTATAGAGCGCTGCGTGGTCTTTATCGAGTCTCGCCGCTTCCAGATCCAGCTCGTAAGGAACCGCGCGGTCGATCGTGGCCAGCCACAGAGACAGCTTCGCGTCTTCCCAGTAATCGCGCAGCGAATTCTGCGCGCGCGGCGGCTTGATCTCATCAATGTGATCATGCGCATTTTCAATGGAATGATACTCCGCGATAATCTTGACTGCTGTCTTCTCTCCGACACCCGGAATTCCCGGAATGTTGTCCGAAGCATCCCCCATCAGCGCCTTGACATGAATGAACTCTTCCGGGGTAACCAGATACTTCTCCTTTACGTCGGCGGCATAGTAATCCTCTACCTCGGTCCCGCCTTTCTTCGTTTTCGGGATCCGGACCATCGTCTTTTCTGACGCCAGCTGCAGAAGGTCCCGGTCTCCGGAGATAATCCGGACCTCCAGACCGCTCTCCTCCGCCTTCTTCGAAGCCGTACCGATCAGGTCGTCCGCCTCGAAGCCCTCCAGCATCATCAGCGGAACGCCCATCTCCCGGAGCAGGTCCTGCATCAGAGGAATCTGCTCACGCAGTTCATCCGGCATGCCATGGCGCGTCCCCTTATAGGCTTCGTACTTCTGATGGCGGAAGGTCGGCGCACTCAGGTCAAAGGCAACAGCCAGGTACTGCGCATGCTCCTCTTCCAGTATCTTGAACAGGATATTCAGAAATCCGTACACCGCATTCGTGTGCAGACCGCTGCTGTTGCTCAGCAGCGGAATCCCGTAGAACGCGCGGTTCATAATACTGTGTCCATCGATGAGAACGATTTTCCCGCTCATAGATTCCTCCTTAAGTCTGCTTCGTCTGCGCCTGCGGCGTCTGATTCGCCGGTACTGACCGGATTCCCTGCGTCTGTGCCGGTCTCTCTGTCTCAACCACAGGAATGATCTCCGTGCGGTGCCTGTCCAGATAACCGCCCGGCATACGGAACAGGGCGTAGAACGAAGCTGCAATGATCACTTCGGCAGCAAGAATCACACCAACCTTAATCACCTTATTGCGCTGCCTGACACTCAGGTATTCCCTTGACTGGCGCAGCTTTACACGGAGCTTTTTTGCGTAGTTGTAGTCTCCCTGTTCATCCACATTATTCAGGGTGCGATAGATAGAGAAATACACCTCGAGTTCCCCGAAGCATGTCCTGCAGTTCTGTACATGATCCAGAAACTCCTCCAGTTCCCGGTCAGACAGAACGCCATCCAGATATGGTCTGATCATCTGCTGTGCTTTCACACAATTCATGAAAAATCTCCTGTTTGATTTGTGATCCGCCGGCTTGTCCGGAATGCAGGGCTTCTGACCCCTGCATCAACTGATTATATCTTATCTTTTGCCTGATTGCCACTTCCTTGCAGGGGTGCAGTTTCTCTGCCGAAGTGTTATAATTGGCAGGAATTCTTGGTAAGGAGGAGGGACGAAGCACCATGGCTGACTACAGGGAGATTATCAGACTTCTTACCAGCGGAGTGCCGGACAATATCCAGCAGCTTGTCGATGAGACGCATCCCGCCGATGTTCTTGAGGCAGTGCAGGAAGAAGCGAATGCTGACTATAAGTACCTGCTTGCGCTTCCGGACGATTTTCTGGCTGATGTCATCGATGAGGCGGATGATGACGATAAGTATGATATCCTGAAGGTGATGGAACCGGAACGGACCCGCTCTGTCCTGAACCGGATGAGTGTTGACGAAATTGCGGACCTGATCCAGGAACTGGAGGATGACAACCGGGACGCAGTCATTACCTCTCTTCTGCGCGGCCGTACGAAAACGGCTGTCAGCAAGCTCCTGAAATACGACGAGGATACCGCCGGCGGTATCATGACGACGCAGTTCATTGCGATCTATGCTTCAAACACCGTCATGAAAGCCCTGAACTACCTGAAGACCGAGGTGGACGCGGAGACCTCCTACTATATGTACGTCGTAAAAAAGGAAGACTACACGCTGCTCGGCGTTGTCTCTCTCCGTGATCTGGTCATGGCTCCCTTCGACACCAGAATCGAAGAAATCATGAACACCAGCGTCATATCCGTCAACGCAAACCTTGACCAGGAAGACGTTGCGGAACTGTTCTCCAAGTATGGGTATGCCGCCCTGCCGGTTGTGGATGACAACGGCAGGATGATCGGTATCGTCACGGTAGATGATGTCATTGACGTCATCAACGAAGAGGCCACTGAGGACATCTACCACATGGGTGGTGTCAACAAAGAAGAAAAGATTGACGGCACAGTCCTGGAAGCGGTCAAGAGCCGTCTCCCCTGGCTTGCGGTCAATCTGGTCACTGCGCTGCTGGCGTCCACCGTCATCGCACAGTTTAACGGCACCATCGAGAGGATCGTGGCGCTGTCCGCCGTCATGACGATCATCTCCGGGATGGGCGGCAATGCGGGAACGCAGTCTCTGACCATGGTCGTGCGTGCGCTCTCTCTGAATGAAATTGATCAGGAAAATGCGCATGCCATCCTTCGGAAAGAGGTCCTGGCAGGTCTTCTGAACGGAGTCGCCATCGGTGCAATGGTGTCCGCGATTGCCCTGTTCTACAACTTCAATCCCTGGTTCGGACTGATTGCCGGCATCGCCATGATCCTGAACATGGTCTGCGCCGCCCTGGCCGGATTCCTGATCCCGATCCTTCTCGAGAAGCTGAATATCGATCCGGCTCTGGCTTCCAGTGTCTTTGTGACGACAGTCACCGACTGTCTGGGTTTCTTCTTCTTTCTCGGACTTGCAACGATCGCCATGCCGCTTCTCGGATAGCGGCCGCCTGTTTTCCATGAACGATCCTGTTACCCTTCCATCGTTCACACGATCATCCGATTCCGGATTGCTCCGCACTGCGCGATGTGATCGTCCTACAGATCCACTTCCAGCTCCACCGGACAGTGGTCCGAGCCGAAAACCTGTGTATGAATCTTCGCGCCCACCAGCTTCTCCTCGATCCGTTTCGACGTAATGAAGTAGTCGATTCTCCACCCTGCGTTTTTCTCTCTGGCATGGAAACGATAACTCCACCAGGAATAGGCGCCTTCCAGTTCCGGATAGAAATAGCGGAAGGTATCCGTGAATCCCGCCTCCAGAAGCTGCGTCATCTTCTCCCGCTCCTCGTCCGTAAATCCGGCATTCCTGCGATTCGTCTTCGGATTCTTCAGATCGATCTCCTCATGCGCGACATTCAGATCCCCGCACAGAATTACCGGTTTTTCCCGGTCAAGCGCGCTCAGGTACGAAAGAAAATCGTTCTCCCACTGCATCCGGTAATCCAGCCGTTTCAGTCCGTCCTGTGAATTCGGCGTATAGCAGGTCACAAAGAAATACTGCGGATACTCCAGCGTGATGACGCGGCCTTCCTGATCATGCTCTTCGATCCCGATTCCGTAACGCACATCAAGCGGCTCGTTTCTGGCAAAGACAGCCGTTCCGGAATATCCCTTCTTCTTCGCATAATTCCAGTACTGATGATATCCCGGCAGATCAAGATTGATCTGACCCTCCTGCAGCTTTGTCTCCTGCAGCGCAAACAGATCCGCGTCCAGAGACTGGAAGCTCTCCTCAAATCCTTTTCCGACACAGGCCCTGAGCCCGTTTACATTCCAGCTGACTGCTCTCATATCTCCTCCCTGCTTCTCACAGCTTTTTCCACGCCCCGGTCACCCAGGGGCTGGCATCATATTCCGGCAGATTGTCGTACCGCGTGCTGGTACATGCATGGTATGGCTTCTTCCTGGCCTCTTTTCTCCAGAACGCTTTGTCCGAGACAAGGAAGAACCGGTATGCATATGGATTCCTGCTGCTGTCCTGGTCAAATGACGATACATCTATATGATACCACGCGCCGTCGATCTTCACCTGATTCCACGCATGTGCCTTCGTGGCAATATACGCGCACGCGACTCCGGTGCCTTCCATCAGGAAATCATAAGTCCTGGCATAATGGTAGCACTGCCCCTTATGAGTCTTCAGCAGCGAATAATCGTCCGCATTCGTGAGCTGATAAGACGCGTAGTCACTCAGCCATTTCGCCACGGCAAGGCACTTCTCCTGCGCCGTCATACCAGGGCTGATCACACGCGCAAGAACCCGCGAACGCAGACCTGTATATTTTGCGTCCAGCGAGGAGGACTGAATCACCAGCTGATAGCGGAGCGTCTTCGATCCGCTCTTTGCGGTGATGCGTACCGTTCCGGATTTCCCCATAAAGGTCTTGACTCTGACTGGATACTTGCCGGACTTTTTCAGGGAAGCCACATAGCTTCCCTTCTGTTCCAGTTTCGCCAGCTCCGGGTCGCAGACCTTCCACTTCCACTTTCTGCCGGCTCCTCCCATGACAAAAAGCTCGCAGGTCTGCCCCGTCTGAACTTCCCTGCCGTCAATATCCCGGTCCGCGCAGAAGATATAAGGCTTCTCTTTCCTGCAGGTACGCACCGTCACACGGCACTTCAGCTGTGTTTCGCCGGCCTTCGCAAAGATCACGGTATACCCGCCGTGCTTTGCCTTGACGACACCCTTTTTCGTGACCTTCGCCACATAAGAATTGCTGGAGGACCACTTTACTTTCGCTTTCGGGCAGCCTGCCACCTTCAGCCTGCTGCTCTTTCCGGCGGACAAAGTCAGCCTGGTCCTGTTCAGCCTTGGCTTTTTCGCCGCAGATGCCTGCACGGGCCGGCACGCAAGACTCGCCAGCAGACAAAGCACAAACAGCGCTATAAGGCCTGCCCTTTTTATGCTTCTTTCGGCCGGAAGGCCGTATTTCAATCTATTCTTCCTATCCATATCAAACAGAACAGACGCTTTCGCGCACTGCTGATCCAGCCTGTGATTTCGGTATGCACTTATACCTTATCACAGATTTCCGGATCATCCTACTGTCTGCTTCCATCCTGATTGACACCGCCCTTGACGCAGTGCGCACAATGCGTACAATAGAAATATCAATTCATCACACTTGCTGCCGGTAAAAGGCAGCGGAACGGAGCCAGCCATGAAACTGATTTATCCTGCGATCTTTACCCCTTACTTTGATGAAGGCGGATATGACGTTACCGTTCCGGACCTGCCTGACTGCATGGCTTCCGGTGACACGCTCGCGGATGCGATTGAAGACGCGGTGAATCAGGCCAGCGGTGTGATCCTGTCTATCATGGAAAAAGGCGGTGAAGTACCGCCTGCTTCCGAGTATACTGATGTTGAACTGGAAGATCCTGACGATTTTGTCAGTCTGATTGTGCTTGACATGGGAGCCTATTCAGATGCCCACGCTATGAAGTCCGTTCGCAAGAATATCACGATTCCGGCATGGCTGAATGCATACGGAGAAGCACACCATGTGAACTTCTCCCGGATCCTGCAGGAAGCGCTGCTCTCCATGACGCAGAAAAAGCATGACAGAAAGAATCCCGGCCGCCCGTCCTGAATTCCAGGCTTTCCGGGTTTCCTCACAGGTATTGTCCGGTAACGCTCTGACTGCAGTTCTTTATCCCGTCAGGCGTTCCACAGGCTACGATCCTCCCGCCTTCCTCACCGCCGCCGGGCCCCATGTCGATGACATAATCCGCATTCCGTATCACATCAAGATCATGCTCTATTACAACCACGGTGGCACCATTGCTGATCAGTGTACGGAAAACGCCAAGAAGCGTCTCCACGTCCAGCGGATGAAGACCGATTGTCGGTTCATCAAACACAAAGACAGAATCCTCCTGTGCCTTGCCCATTTCGCTGGCAAGCTTCAGCCTCTGTGCCTCCCCGCCCGAAAGGCTCGGCGTTTCCTCGCCGAGGGTCAGATAGCCAAGTCCAAGATCCTGAAGGACTTTCAGCCTGGGATATACGTTCTTCATGTCCCTGCAAAAGGCAATGGCAGTATTGACATCCATTTCCATAAGCTCCGGCAGGGAGTTCTCGTTTCCGGATTTGTTTGTATATTTCACCTTGTATGCATTCCTGGAATACCTTGATCCCTTACACTCAGGACAAGGAATGTCCACATCCGGAAGAAACTGTACATCAAGGCTGATCGACCCTGTCCCGTCACATACCGGACAACGAAGCTTTCCGGTATTATAGGAGAAATCCCCGGCTTTCCATCCATGATTCTTCGCTTCCTTGCTGCGTCCATAGATCTTACGCAATTCATCGTGGACATTGGCATAGGTAGCTACAGTGGAGCGTACATTGATGCCGATGGGAGAGGCATCAATCAGCTTCACATGCCGGATGCCGTCCGCCTCTATCTGCGCAACATGCTCCGGCAGCTTTTTTCCGGCTGTACCGGCGGCGAGGGCCGGAACAAGGCTCTCCAGCACCATCGTCGTTTTTCCGGACCCGGATACACCGGTTACCACAGTCAGCTTTCCTTTCGGGATCCTCACGTCAAGCGGTTTGACCGTGTGAATCGGAGCCGTTTTCATCCGGATATCCCCATCATCAAATAAACCGTCAGATCCTTTTTGACCATGCGGTCTCTCCTCTCCTGCCAGGAAGGGGCCGATCATGGATACGGGATTCGATTTGATTTCCTCAATCGTTCCTTCCGCGATCACCCTGCCGCCATCGGCTCCGGCTTTTGGTCCCATTTCGATCAGCCAGTCAGCTTCCTTCAGGATATGGGTATCATGATCCACAAGGACGACGGAATTCCCATCTTTCACCAGATCATGCATGACACCGTTCAATCCGGTTATATTGGCCGGGTGCAATCCGATAGAAGGCTCGTCAAGCACATAAAGCACGCCAGTTGTCCTGTTGCGCACAGCCCTTGCCAGCTGCATCCGCTGTCTTTCTCCCGTGGACAGCGTGGATGCCGCCCTGTCCAGAGTCAGATAGGAAAGGCCCAGATCCATGAGCCGCTTCGCAACGGTCTGATATGATTCGCAGATGCTCTTTGCCATGGGCTTCATTGCATCCGGCATGGATCCGGGAACGCGGCCCACCCAGTCAAGTGATTCTGTCAGGGTCATCCTGCACACATCTGCCAGAGAAATGCCCATCACCTTCGGTGCTCTTGCTTTCTCTGAAAGCCTTGTGCCGCCACAGTCAGGGCATACGGAAAGCCGCAGGAATTTCTCCACACGCTTCATCCCTTTTTCATCTTTGACCTTCGACAGGGCATTTTCAACCGTATAGATCGCATTGAAATAGGTAAAGTCCATCTCCCCTGCGGCACCGCTTGTCTGGTTCTGGTAGATCATATGGTGCTTTACTGCCGGTCCGTGAAAAACCAGATTCCGCTCTTCTTCCGTCAGGTCCTGAAAGGGTACATCAGTGCGGACACCAATCTCCCTGGCAATATCCTTCATCAAGGACCACATCAGTGTCTGCCATGGCAGCACTGCCCCCTCATCAATCGACAGAGTTTCGTCAGGTACCAGGGTCGATTCATCTACCACATGGACGATACCCGTTCCATCACAATGCGGACAGGCTCCCTGGCTGTTAAAGGCAAGTTCCTCCGCACCAGGGCCATAGAAATGTTCTCCGCATTCCGGACAGACCAGTTCCTGCTCTGCAGCCACAGCCGTGGAAGGCGGCAGGTAATGCCCGTTCGGACACTTGTGGCTGCCAAGCCTTGAGAACAACAGGCGCAGGCTGTTCAGCAACTCTGTCCCGGTTCCAAAGGTGGAACGGATGCCGCCGGATGCCGGACGCTGGTGAAGCGCAAGAGATGCGGGGACATACAGGACTTCATCCACATCTGCTTTCGCTGCCTGGGTCATCCGCCTTCTGGTATAAGTGGAAAGGGACTCCAGGTACCGCCTGGAGCCTTCTGCATATAGTACCCCCAGGGCAAGAGAGGACTTGCCGGATCCAGATACACCGGCTATGCCGACGATTCTGTTCAGGGGGACATCAATATCAATGTTTTTCAGGTTGTGTACTCTTGCTCCCCGAATCTTTATTTTCTTTGGAATGTCTTCCTGCATGCAGTTCTCCCCAAGCGTACTCTGATGTTGAACCGGTTTTGAAACCCTTTCCGCAGGCAAACAGTGTCAGTTCCGCGTTTTTCCGCCGCCTGCCTCTGGCGGGGAAAGAAAAAACGCATGGCTGAAAGGTAATTCCTGCTTCCCCTCAAACATGCGGATTCTTCCAAAACTGCCGGCGGTGGGACTTGAACCCACACGTGGTTGCCCACAAAAGATTTTGAGTCTTCCTCGTCTGCCATTCCGACACGCCGGCGGAACGAACCTATTTTAACATAATTGGTCCGGAAGGACAACATCTGATATGACACCGGCCATCCATATCTGATATGACACCAGCCATCCATATTATGATGTTGGGGTCAAAAGTACCTTTTGCCCCAACTATGATGTTCGGATCGCTCCGTTGCTTCGCAACTCCCGCGCTCCTCGGCCAGCTCAGAACACATACCGTTTCATCCGACCGAACGCTTCCTCGATCCTGGACTTTGGTGATGCCAGGTTCAGCCGGATG
>CAMIVF010000016.1 GCA_946401715.1 uncultured Clostridia bacterium
TTCCATACGATCTACTGGCCGATCTTCCTGATGGCACTCGGCGAGCCCCTTCCGAAGCAGGTCTTCGGACACCCGTGGCTTCTGATGGGCGACGGCAAGATGAGTAAGTCAAAGGGCAATGTCCTGTACGCAGACGAGCTTGTCGATGTCTTCGGCGTTGACGCAGTGCGCTGCTTCGTGCTGCACGAGATGCCCTTTGAAAATGACGGCGTAATCACGTGGGATCTGTGCGTGGAGCGGTTCAACTCTGACCTGGCGAATACGCTCGGCAATCTGGTAAACCGCACCATCTCCATGACAAATAAGTATTTCGGCGGCGTCGTGAACAGGACCGGGGTGACAGACGAGCAGGTTCCCCCTGCAGGCGTGATCAGCGAGGGACAGACCGGAAGCATCGACGAAGACCTGAAGCGTGTTGTTCTTGAGACACCTCAGACAGTGATCGAAAAGATGGACGCCCTGCGGGTCGCGGATGCAATCAGCGAAGTCATCGCGCTCTTCAAGCGCTGCAACAAATACATTGACGAGACAGCACCCTGGGTGCTGGCCAAGGGCGAAGATGCTCTGACGAAGGACCGCCTGAGCGAGGTTCTCTACAATCTGGTGGAAGCAATCAGTGTCGGTGCCGAGCTCCTTGAATCCTTCATGCCGGATACCAGCGCGAAGATCCTCGCGCAGCTGAACGCGGAAAAGCGCGGACTCGACAACATGACTCAGTTCGGACAGTACCCGTCCGGCCGGAAGGTGACTGACCAGCCTCAGATTCTGTTCCAGAGACTGAAGGCGGAAGACGTTGCCGAGATGGTTGCGAAGATGCATCCGGAAAAGGCTTCTGCGCCTGCTTCCGATGCGGCGGCAGACGCCGGCCAGGCTGCGGGAAACACTTCCGGTGCAGACGACGCAAAGAACAGTGCATCCGATCCCGAGCCGAAGCCGGAGGTCTCCATCGATGACTTCGCGAAGCTTCAGATCCAGGTCGGTGAGGTGATCAAGTGCGAGGAAGTCAAGAAATCCCGCAAGCTTCTGTGCAGCCAGGTGAAGATCGGCAGCCAGACCCGCCAGATCCTCTCCGGCATCAAGCAGTGGTACACACCGGAGGAGATGGTCGGAAAGAAGGTGCTGGTCATCACCAACCTGAAGCCGGCAAAGCTTGCCGGAATGATGAGTGAAGGCATGATTCTCTGCGCGGAAGACGCACAGGGACGCCTGAGCCTGGTCCGTCCGGAGGGCGAGGTCGATACCGGCGCCGAGGTACGGTAAGCGCGGACTCATTTGAGGATCGCGTGATCAAAGAGCCGGCAGCGTACCGGCTGAGCAATGAATCAATCACCTCTCCTTCAGCGCTTCTGCGCGCGGGAGAGGTGTTATGCTATCAGTAGGAGGATTGCCATGAGTAAGCTGTCAGATCCCCGCACCATGCTGGAGACCATCTCCAGATATGATTTCGACTTTCACAAGAAGTTCGGACAGAATTTTCTTGTTGATGAAGGAGTCATCCTTCGAAGCCTTGAAGCGGCACAGGTTGGCAGAAACGATGTCATTTTCGAGATCGGCCCCGGCGTGGGAACCCTGACACAGTATCTGGCCGAAGCAGCCCGTCAGGTTATATCGATTGAAATCGATAAGAAGCTGATCCCTATTCTGGAAGACACTCTGCGTGGTTATGACAATGTGAAAGTGATCAACGAAGATGTGCTGAAGGTGGATCTTGTCTCTCTTGCGCAGCAGTATCATGCCGGCAGGACAAGCATCAGCAGCGCGGGTTCCGACGGCACAGGCAGCACGGGGGCCGGCAGCGTAAGCGGCGCGGGTTCCGACAGCATCGGCAGTGCAGGCACTCCCGGAGAATCTGTGTCAGCGTCCGCTGTCCGGCATCCTCTCCGGATCGTTGCGAACCTGCCCTACTACATCACCACGCCGATTCTGATGAACCTGTTCCGGCAGAGGGTCCCTGCGCAGTCCATCACCGTCATGGTACAAAAGGAAGTGGCAGACCGTATGTGCGCGCAGCCGGGAAACAAAGACTACGGCTCTCTCTCAGTCGCGGTGCAGTACTACTCTGCGCCGCGCATCGTAGAACTGGTGCCGCCGTCCTCCTTTATCCCGCACCCAAAGGTCACCAGCGCCATTGTGACGATGGAGCTGTACGAAGAGCCGCCGGTAAAAGCACGTGATGAAGAGCTGTTCGATCACATCGTACGCGCCGCTTTCGGACAGCGCCGCAAGACCCTGACCAACGCACTGGCTTCCAGCCCGCAGGTGCCCTGTACAAAAGAGCGGATCGCAGACGCGCTTGCGCAGCTCGGTTTCAGTCCGTCCGTACGCGGAGAGAAGCTGTCCGTCGCAGAGTTCGTCTCTCTGAGCGACCGTTTGTAATCGAGTAGGAGGGGGTGATTAGCCCCCGTTCTCTCACAGCAAACCGGCCGGCATTCCTGCCGGCCGGTTGATATTCTTTGGTTGAAATTCTTTCTTTCGTATGACGTGAGCGCCGAACCAGTCTCAGAAACAATGTCCGCCGCCGCTCCACCTTATTCTCAGCCTGTCATCAATGTAAACTTGCGGGCTTCTCTCTGCGAGCTGATACATTCGATCTTCGCGCCGATCCCCCGCAGCTTTTCATCAAACAGCTCATATCCTCTCTGGATATACACGATATCGTCGATTATTGTGACGCCCTCCGCCGCAAGGCCTGCGATCACGAGCGCCGCGCCGGCTCTCAGATCCGGTGCGCTGATCCTCGCCCCGGTCAGCCTGTCGGTTCCGGAGATAATCGCGGTATTGCCTTCCACCTTGGAAGTCGCTCCCATGCGGGCCAGTTCATCCAGATACTTGAACCGGTTCTCAAAGATCGACTCCGTCACAATCGAAGTGCCTTCCGCCATCGCAAGCGCGACACCGATCTGCGGCTGCATATCCGTCGGATAGCCGGGATACGGCAGGGTCTTGACATTGGCACAGGAAAGACGCTTTGGTCCGATCACCCGCACCTCTGTGTCGAATTCCTCCACACGGCAGCCAATCTCAAGCAGCTTGGAGATCGTCGCCTCCAGATGCTTCGGAATCACGTTCTTCACCAGCACGTCTCCGCCGGTGCACGCTGCCGCGAACATGAACGTGCCTGCTTCGATCTGATCCGGTATGATCGAATACTCCGTCATATGGAGCTTCTCCACACCGACGATACGGATCACATCGGTACCGGCACCCTTGATGTTCGCGCCCATACTGTTCAGGAAGTTCGCAACATCAACGACATGCGGCTCTTTCGCGCAGTTCTCGATCACGGTACGGCCTTCCGCCATCGCCGCCGCCATCATGATATTGATGGTGGCTCCCACGGATACCGTATCCAGGAACAGGTGGCATCCTCTCAGATGCTCCGCCTGTGCACAGATACTTCCGTTCCGGATAGAGACCTTCGCGCCCAGCGCCTTAAATCCCTTCAGGTGAAGGTCGATCGGCCTTGAGCCGATATTGCAGCCGCCGGGAAGCGGTACCTCTGCTTTTTTGTATTTCCCGAGCAGAGCGCCAAGCAGATAATAGCTCGCACGGATCTTTTTAATATATTCGTATTCAATATTGACGTCGCCGATATCAGCACCGCACAACATCACCGAATGCGGCGTCAGCCGGTCCACATGCACGCCGATCTGGCTCATCGCCTCCAGCATGACATTCACATCGCGGACATCCGGCAGGTTCTCAATCAGGACCTCATCGTCCGTCATAATCGCCGCGGCAAGAATTCCCAGGGCTGCATTCTTCGCACCGCCGATTTCCACCTCGCCGTGCAAAGGAGTACCACCCCTGATGATATACTGTTCCATACTCATTCCTCTTCAGTTACTAATTATTCCACCTTCCGGTTCGATCCCTTAATTCCCCGGAGGCGCTCCCCCTCTTATCTGCATGCCCGCTCCCCGGCCTGTCTTCAGGCCAGATTCTCCACAGGAGTAAGCAAACAGGACCAGCATCATCTGCTCGTCCTGCATATTATAACCACTTTTTACAAATCTGTAAACAATATTTGTCACATCGAAGAATACCGATGCCTGCAAGAGCCGCATCGCCCCCTCCAGAAGGGAGGCTTGTCCGGCTTTAAGCCGCAGCTTCTACTCAGAACTCTATACCTGCCCAGTTACCGACAGCATCACAGTTCCAGTTTCTGCTTACCTTCTTCGTCTTGCTGAACTCCCATTTTCTCTTTTCAGTCCACGTACTTCCATTATCATATTTATTGGTTGTCGTGACGGTTACGGAAACCGGCTTGCCGCTCTTATATTTCCAGTCATAAACGGATGTCATTGTGTAGGTTCCGCTTTCGCTGTCCGACCAGTAGGTTCCGCCACTTGTTGATTTCTTGATGAATCCATTTTTGCCATACCACGATTTGCTCTCGTATTTTTCACCCTTGCTGGTATAGGACTTCCTCAGTCCCTTTTTGTAATAGGTGTAGCTGTTCGTGGAGTCCGGCCATTCTTCCTTGTCGGTTCTTCCGTTCTTTAACTTAACTGTAAATTTGCTCCTTCCCGACTTCTTTTTCCCATTCTCTGTACTCGAATACTTGTTGGTTACGGTTGCCTTATTCTTCTTCCACTTAAAGGTTTCGTTCGAGGTATTCTTATAGGTTTCTCCGGTAGAATATTTTGCGTCAATTGTATACGTGATCTTCGTGGTCTTCTTCTTCTTGGTTGTCCACTTTACTTCACGGTTATAATGTGTTTTCTTGCCTTCTTTTTTGTAATTATCACCACTCTTCTCAACCAGCTTCTTCAGATAGTCTCCCTTCCAGGTGTACTTCGATGAATACGTAGTTGTAAATTCTTCCCAGTCATATTTTTTTGTAACCTTTTTAAGCTTACCACTGCCCGAATAGCTGGCAGTAAAAGACCCTCTCTTCGTCCACTTCTTCGAATAATTATCATACGTCGAATACGTTCCCTTGGTTGGAACATATGCTGCAAACGCCGTGCCGGTAATGGCTGCAAGCACAACCAATGCTGCAATTAATGTCATCGTCCACTTCTTTGCTCTTTTCATACCGCTGCCTCCTCTTAAGATTGGGTTGTTCCCGTTGCATCGAACCACTTGTTTAAAATAGCTTTCAAGATGCATTATACTCCATCGTCGGGCGGCAAACAATACTTGCCACCCCTCTTTTAGCATATCTTTCACGCCAATGAATCAGCGTGATGAATGACGAATGAAGCCCCGTCGCATCTCTTCATTCCCGGCTTCTGGCTATGTACTTCATAATATGCTTCGGATCGATGACCAGCTTGCCATTATAGATCCGCACGGGAATCGGTTTGTCGAGCCCGCAGATCAGAGGAAACGCGTCTTCCTCAAAGAAGTATGTCATCACTTTCTCTTTGTATGGATCCAGTATCCAGTATTCCCTGACGCCGGCGTCCATATACTTCTGGAGCTTCAGGAAGCAGTCTTTGCGCTTCGTGGAAGGAGAGATCACTTCAAGGATAAAATCCGGCGCCCCATAAATATTCTTGTTGGTATTCTTCTCATCGTCACATAGGATCATCACATCCGGCTGCACCATTGTCCGGTTGTCACAGTCCAGCTGCACGTCCAGCGGAGCGATAAACACGGTACAGGCCCCGTCATTGTCAAGGATATAGTTCGCGATCTGTCTGTACACTTCCCCTGCAATCAGCTGATGAAGCGATACCGGCGAAGCCATATCATAGAAAACGCCGTCGATCAGCTCTACCCTCTGGTCATCCGGCAGGGCATAATAGTCTTCTATCGTGTAACTTCCCTGCCTGGGATACTTCTTAGACTCAGGGCCGGCAGAGTCCGCCCGATACCGAAGCGGTGTTTCCCGTACCAGCTCCGGCTGCGCATCCACGGATTCCTTCAGCGCTTTCTCCAAGGCCTGCAGCGTTTCGTACCTTGGAGATAAGGTTTCTCCATGGAAGATCTTCTGAATCGTAGATATGGGAACTCCTGACCTCTCAGAGATCAGTGCATAGGAATATCCTCTCTCCTGCTTCCGCTGTTTCATCTCACTGATCGTCATAACCGCCTCCGCAAAAAAGCTTACTATCCAGTCTGTTCCTAAGACTCATGATACCACAGAGTTTCCACTTTATAAACCGCAACATCCACTAATCATGCCGTTTATGGTGGTTTTTATGGATTTTATGGTAGTTTTATTCCATGTTAATCCATTCTGGCGTTCATATTACGCGGGATATCTTCTGACCGGGCTGATAACCGGAGCGGCAAGATGACTTCGCTGTTTTCAGCATGATGTGTCCGGATTTCATTCAGCAATCGTAAGAATAAAGAGGGGGCCTGCATAAGGCTCTCTCTTTTCCTGTTCCTGGCACACTTATTTGTCCGGAACCAGAAAACCGTGGTATAGTATTACTCGTGAAAAAACAAGACGGAGGTTGCTATGATAAATGTACTGGAATACCTGGAGACTTCTGCCGGTAATAATCCGGATCCGATTGCTGTATGCGATGGTGAGAGGGCATATACCCGCGCCGGATTTCTTGATCTGTGCCGCCGTGTAGGAAGCGGCCTGCTGCACCATGCCGAAAGAAGAAAGCCTGTGATCGTTTTCATGGAAAAAAACGCTGACACGCTGACTGCGTTTTTCGGTATCGTCTATGCGGGAGCCTTCTATACGCTGATTGATCCCTCTCTTCCGCCCCAGCGCCATCTGCAGATCCTTCAGGTCCTGGGCACAGCGCCTGTTGTGACGGACCGGGAGCATCTGGCGCAGGCAAAGGAAGTGTTCGCTTCCTGTCAGATTCTGGAGATCGAGTCTCTTCAGAAGCAGGAGCAGAATCCGGAAGGTCTTTGTAAAGTGCGAAAGCTGCATCTGGACACGGATCCGCTTTATATGAACTTTACTTCGGGCTCGACAGGCGTGCCGAAGGGCGTGTTGATCTGTCACCGCTCGGTGATTGATTTTATCGGTGTGTTTGTCCGCCAGTTTGGCATCCGGGAGGATGATGTCATCGCGAACCAGGCGCCCTTTGACTTTGATGTCTCTGTGAAGGATATCTACAGCGCTATGCTGACCGGCGCCAGGCTGGTTCTGGTCCCCAGGCCATTGTTCACAACTCCTGCGCCGCTGCTCGATTTTCTGTGCGAACAGAACACGACCGTGATGATCTGGGCCGTTTCCGCACTGACTCTGGTCAGCGCATTTCACGGGCTGGACTACAGGGTACCGGACAAGGTGCGTATGATCATGTTCAGCGGTGAGGTCATGCCGCTAAAGCGGCTCAATGACTGGATGGGGCATCTTCCGGATACCACCTTTATCAATCTGTACGGGCCGACAGAAATCACCTGCAACTGCACCTGGCATGAGATTGACCGGTCGCGTGATTACACGGACGGCATTCCGATCGGACGCTCCTTCCCGAATGAAGAAACCTTCCTTCTGGACGAGCAGGACCACGAGATCACCGCGCCGGGCGTAACAGGAGAGCTCTGTGTCAGGGGAACCGCGGTCGGACTGGGCTACTGGAATATGAAGGATCAGACCCGCGAACGGTTCCGGGACGATCCCCGTACGCCGGAGTATTCTTCCCTGATCTACTGTACCGGAGATCTGGGCCGTTATAATGAAGACGGCGAGCTTTTCTTCTGCGGAAGAAAGGATGACCAGATCAAATATCTGGGTCATCGCATTGAACTGGCCGAGGTTGAACTGGCTATGAACAAGATCCCCGGCGTGGAGAGAAGCTGCTGCATCTTCGATGAACAGAAAGAACGGCTGCACGGTTTCTACTGCGGCAGCATTGAACGGAAAGAACTGGCCGCAACGCTGAAGGAGCAGCTTCCGGTCTTTATGGTCCCGGGCCACCTCCACCAGATGGAGTCACTGCCGGTCACTGGCCGCGGGAAGATCGACCGCAAGGCGCTCAAAGAGACGCTCACAAAGAAGCGCGGCTGAGGTAAATCATATGAATCAACAGGATATCAGAAACCTTCTTGACAGCTATCCGACACCGCTGTATGTTTTCGAAGAGCGCGTGTTAAAGGAAAGGGTGCAGTATCTCCGTGCCCACCTGCCAAAGGAAACGGGACTATGCTTTGCCGTGAAGGCGAATCCTTTTTTAGGCCGTTTTCTGCAAGGCTGCGTAGACCGCTTTGAGATCTGCTCGCCCGGCGAGATGTATATCTGTGAAAAACAGGGACTTCCTGCAAAGCAGTTTGTACTTTCCGGCGTCTATAAGGATGAACCTTCCATGCGGTATGCTTTTACGCATGGCCTGTGCGAGGGCATCCTGACCGTAGAGTCAGTGCGGCAGTTTGAGCTGCTCTGTGCGCTTGCCGGAGAATACAAAAAAAGCATCCGGCTCCTGCCGCGTCTGACCAGCGGCAACCAGTTCGGCCTGTCAGAAGCGGAGCTTTTGGATCTTCTGCGGCGGATCTGCGCCCCGGGCAGGGATTCTTCTGAGACGGGCCCGCGCCTGACGCTCGCGGGCATCCAGTTCTTCTCCGGCACGCAGAAGACCTCCCTGAAAAAACACCGCCGGGAGCTCTCCATGCTGGACGACCTCCTGGACAGAATCCGCACAGAGCTTGGGCTTGAAATCCCGCTTCTGGAATACGGTCCCGGATTCCCGGTCGCGTATTTCAGCGGAGAGGAATTTGACGAAGATGCTTACCTGGAGGAGTTTTCCTCCCTTCTTGTACAGATGCGGAATAAGCTCCCCATCATGCTGGAGCTGGGCCGGAGCATCACGGCTTCATGCGGCAGCCTGCTCACACGTGTGGCGGACCTGAAGAGCAATCATTCCGGGAATTACGCAATCCTGGATTCCGGGATCCATCATCTGGCCTACTATGGACAGTTTATGGCCATGAAACACCCGGTCTTTGAACTCTGGCCGCCCAGAGAATCCGCGCCGGACGATCCGGAGTGGAACCTGTGCGGTTCGCTGTGCACGATCAATGACCTGGTCGTAAAGAAGCTGCCCCTGCATGATCTGAAAGCAGGCGACCTTCTCATTTTCCGCAACACCGGTGCTTACAGCATGACGGAAGGGATCTCCCTGTTTCTGAGCAGAGACCTCCCTGCGGTCGCGTATCTGAAGGAAAACGGCGAAGCACAGCCTCTCCGCGGTGCCGAACCCACATGGGTGCTGAATGGCGGATTAGGATCTCTTTAAGGCTGGCACGATTCTGGCCGGCAGCAATAACAACGATGTCACATGCCGGAAACCTGTTTTTCCGGATGAACGAACGGAAAGGAGCTTCCATCATGGAACAGCTGTATGAAATTCTTGAAGAAATGAACCCGGAGGTTGACTTTCACACTGAGACGGCTTTGATCGATGATCATCTGCTGGACTCTCTCACTGTGCTGGCGCTGATCTCCGAGCTGGAGGATGCGTTCGACATTACCATCCCCGCGGTTGAGATCGTTCCGGCCAACTTCAACTCCGCGGAGGCGATGTGGGAGCTGGTCACCCGTCTCATGGAAGAGTGATATGTTTTCTGTCTCTTCCTACTTTTCGGTAGAATATCTCCTGATTCTTCTGCCGCTTTGTATCTTACTTTATCTGATTCTTCCAAAGACAGCACGCCGTGTGACGCTGCTGCTCTTTAGTTACGCATTTTTCTGGGCGGTCAGCGGTAAGCTGATCGTCTATCTCCTTGCCGCGACACTGAGCGTATATGCCTTCGGTCTGTGGCTTGGCCGGATTCTGGACGCACAGAAGCAGGCTCTTTCCGCCTGTGAAAAGAGCGAAAAAAAAGCAGTCCGCTCCCGTTATCACACGAAGCTGCTGCGCGTTGTCTCTCTTGCCGTCCTTCTTCAGATCGTCGTCCTGCTGGTGTTAAAGTATTCTCCGTTCTTTTCAGATAATCTCAATTCCCTGATGCGGATTCTTCATATTCAGGTCACCCTGAAACGGCCGAACTTCGCGGTTCCGATCGGGATTTCTTTCTATACATTGCAGGCCGCTTCCTACCTGATTGATGTCTATCACCAGAAGATCCCTGCCGACCGGAATCTGTTCCGGTTTGCGCTCTTTATCAGCTTTTTCCCGCAGATCATGGAAGGCCCGATCTGCCGTTATTCGGACACGGCCGCCCAGCTCTGGGATGTCCCGAAGATCCGCTGGGAGAACTTTGTCCGTGGATCGGAGCGCATCCTCTACGGTCTGATGAAGAAAACGGTGGCGGCGGACCGGCTGAATCTGCTGATTGACAATGTGTTCACCACCTATGATACCTACGATGGTTTCGTGATCTGTCTCGCGGCTGTCTGCTACACCATCCAGCTGTATATGGATTTCTCCGGAACCATGGATGTGGTCATCGGATCCGGCGAAATCTTCGGCATCATCATGCCGGAAAACTTCCGGCGGCCTTTCTTTTCCCGGACGATCTCCGAATTCTGGACCAGATGGCACATTACACTGGGCACCTGGTTCAAGGATTATCTGTTCTATCCTGTCTCGATGAGCAAGCCGATGAAGAGGCTCACTTCCAGGTCACGCAAGCGGTTCGGCAATCACTATGGCCCGCTGGTTTCCGGCAGCATTGCTCTGTTTGCTGTCTGGATCTGCAACGGTCTGTGGCACGGCTCCGGCTGGCATTATATCGTCTTCGGCCTGTATCATTTTGTCCTGATCTTAACCGGCAGCCTGATCCTGCCGCTGAGCATCAGCCTGGCGCAGAAGCTTCATATTGACAGAAATCACATCGTCTACCGCATCCTGCAGATCATCAGAACCTTCCTGCTCGTATGCGCCGGCGAGCTGATCTTCCGCGCCCGCTCGCTGGGAGAGGCTGTCGGCATGCTGAGAAAAATCGGCACAGACTTCACGCTGGACGCCCTGCACAGTCATACACTGTTCACCTACGGGATGGACAGAAAAGATTACCTGATCCTGCTGCTCTTCCTGGTGATGGTCTTTGTCCTGTCCCTACTTAAGGAGCGGGGAGTCAGGATCCGGGAAAGCATCGCAAAGAAGGGGATCGCGGTTCATGCCGCCGTCTGGATCGCGGCGATTCTGTTTATCATCATCTTCGGTGCCTACGGACAGGGCTATCTTCCCGTCGATCCGATCTATGCCAAATTCTGATCAGCGCTTCCACGCTGTCAATAGGAGGATTCGCCGCGCATCTTTCGGGTAACGCTTTTCCTTCTGCCGCAAGGAAGTGCCTTGCAGTCCATTCATGGCATCCGGCAAAAATCTCTTTTTCCGTTGACAGTAAAAAACACCCGGTTACGCCGCCGGGTGCTTTCCTTTGTCCGCAGAGTCTGTTCTGCCTGCAGATTTTGCCTTGCGGATATGCTCGTATTCCCGAAGCTTCCTCACTTCTCCCGCGCTCAGATCCTTCGGCACCGTGATCTGGATAATGACGTACAAATCGCCTCTCACGCCGCCGCTTCGGCTTGTCTTTCCTTTTCCGGGAAGACGGAACTTCCTTCCGCACTGGCAGCCCTTCGGGATCTTCAGCATCACGCTCCCGTCCGGCGTCGTCACCTTCACCTCTCCGCCAAACACCGCTGTCGTATATGGAATGAACAGGTCCTTCTGCAGATCCAGTTTCTCCGGCGCCTGGTAAGACCTCTGCGTGCCGGCCCCATAGCCGCCTTGCGAATAGAACTGCTCCGCTCCGGCACCATAGCCGCTGCCTGAATAAAAACGCTCTGCTCCCGAACTGCTCCCGCCTTCTGACGAATGATGGAACATGCCGCCGAACAGGTCGCCGAACATCTCCTTCAGGCGGGGATCGTCTGCGTCAAAATGAAATGTCTGATAGGATCCGTCTGTGCCCTGCGTATAACCGCCTGCAAAAGGTCCGCCCTGTCCGTATGCACCCGCGCCGGAAGCGAAGCCGCCAAAACCCCCAAAGGGGTCTGCGCCTGATTGCGATGAGGAAGCGCCTTCTTCAAAAGCAGCCATGCCAAACTGATCATACAGCTTCCGCTTCTCAGGATCGCTCAGCACGCTGTATGCTTCATTGACTTCTTTGAACTTTTTCTCCGCGTCCTGATCTCCCTGGTTGCCATCGGGATGATACTTCCGGGCTTTTTTGCGGTAGGCTTTTTTGATCTCCTTGTCTGAAGCGCCCTTTTCCACGCCCAGCACCTGGTAAAAGTCCCGCTTTTTGCTCATCGCTCTCACCTCCTTCTGTCAGGCTTTCTCAAAACAGGCCCGGGGTCAGTCCTCCGGGCCTGTCTGATTGATTCTGTCATTTGATTCCGGCCTTCCGGCTCTGCGCTGCCTGCGCGGATCCGGCGCCGGTTCCGCCTCCTGTTTAGTCGCTGATCTGGACGAAATGTCTCTTATCCTCCACCTGCTGCGGCGCCTGCTTCGGTACATCCAGTCTCAGGATACCATCCTGGAACGATGCATGAATGTCGTCCTCGTGGATACCTTCTCCGACATAGAAGCTTCTGCTCTGGCTGCCGGTGTAACGCTCCTTGCGGATGTACTTGCCGTTGTTGTCCTTCTCGTTCTCTTCCAGCTTCTTCTCCGCGCTGACGGTCAGATAGCCGTCCTTCAGCTCACAGGTCACATCCTCTTTCTTGAATCCCGGAAGATCGATCGCGACCTCATAGCCCTTCTCGGTCTCCTTCACGTCTGTTCTCATGATCTCATTTGCTCTGTGCCCATAGAGCTTTCTGTTCGTCTTGTCCGCTGTGCGGGACATCTCCGGCCAGAAGAAATCATCGTTGAAAAAGCTGTCAAACAGATTATCATGAAAAATGCTCGGTACCATCATAATTGTCCTCCTTCCGCTGCCCTTCCGGCAGGTCTGTACTGTTTTTCACTCCGGAAACTGCGGGACTATTTACGATCTTCCTTGTCCTGCTTTCGTTTCCTTCGTTCTGAACCTGTTATAGCACCTGTTATTAGCACTGTCAAGAGGAGAGTGCTAATATTTTCTGACATTTCACAATTTCTTCACACATACGGGCCCCTGCCTTTTCACAGGCTGCATTCGCAATAACAAAGACCGCCCGGCTGTGAATTCAGCCGGGCGGTACTTCTTATCTTAATCTCCTGTGCCATGCCTGCAGACAAGCCTGACGCGTCAGTAACAGAAACGCAGATCAACCGTGAAGGGTAACAATTACTTCAGGTTCCCCAGAAATGCTCCCACGATTTCCGTATAAGCCTCCTCGCCGAGCACATACCTCGACCGGGCGTGCTCCGCCCCCTCTACCTTGTGCACTTCCTGATATCCGGAAGTCGCCTGCGCCAGCTCGTCGCTGTTCTCCGGACGGATAAAAGTATCCGCGGCTCCGTGAATCAGGCAGAGCGGAACCTGATTGCCCCGCAGTGCTTCCCGCGGGCAGGTCTGCTTCAGCGTAAAATGATACATTTTTCCCATCATCAGGTTCACCGGATCCAGCAGAAAGCCGACATGGTTTTCACGGTAGAGCCGTCCCATCAGATCGTAGAGGCTCGCAAAGCCGCAGTCGGCTACCACAAACTGTACTCTGGGACGAAACTTCAGCACACTCAGGGAAGCGGCCGAGCCCATGGATTCTCCGTGAAGCCCCAGCTCGATGTCCTCTCCGTAACGCAGGTATGTGTCCTCGATCACATGAAGCAGATCCTCTGCCTCCAGGTTTCCGACTGAGCAGGGCGAGGGTGTGTTTTCTCCATGTCCGCGGCAGTCATACAGGACACAGTTGAAGCCAAGCGCGCGATACACGCCCAGATACTTCAGGGAACCGTAACGGTTTGACGTATAGCCATGCGTCAATATCACAATTTTCCTGCTGCCTGGGTTTGTCATGGCATATTCGCAGTGGAGGACGTATCCCTCCTTGCCAGCGACCGTATAGTCTGTGTGCGGTATCTGATCATAGTCTCCCCACAGATCATGCTTGTTCAGCCATGCCTTCTCTTCCTCCAGTGAGAAGGTTCTCGGCAGCACGAGATTGTGCGCCATCACCGCGGCGGTGCCCCCTGCGGCTGCGCCGCCAACCGCGCCTCCCGCCAGAAGTGCTTTCATGGTCTTTCCCGGCATTATCCTTTACTCCTCTCCCGCAGACGGCTGTCCGTCTGCTTCTTGCTCTTCGTCCGCGCTGGCATCTGCTTCTTTCTCCTGCTGCCCTGCGCCAGGCAGCGTGCCGCTCCTGCGCACCCTGCTTTGCAGCACGTAGAATTCCACGTCTCTTTTTCCCTGGATCAGATCGTCAACGTACCTGACCAGATCCTGTACGCCCTTCTCCAGTTCCGGCTTCAGCTGCTCGATCCTGGAGATCCCCAGATCCTGCGCATTGCTGCCGGCCGCGCCCGGAACCCACGCGCCTGCGCCGGGCCATTTGATATACTTGATGTATTGATACCTGCCCGGCCAGCCGGAAAAACAGTATCCGTCCCAGGTGTAATACGCTTCCCGCCGGTGCGGCCAGAGCGACAGTCCACCCTCAAACACCGTGAATCCATTCTCGTCATGCGTGATGATGATCTGGCTGTGACCCCCTATGTCATTGCCATGCAGGTAATCCGCATTGCAGACGCGCAGCGCCGCCCCGGCAGGCGCAGCACTCACATAAGCCTTCAGATGCTCCGGCGTCAGCGTCAGCTCCTCATCCGGGAGATTCCGCAGCATATTATCGGATTCGTTGAAATACCCCCCAAAGTTGTATCCCCAGACCTTCGCGTAGATGTTGTTCGCGTAGGCCCAGCACTCCTGGGGCTCTGACGAAAAATCGGAATTGCGTACCAGAACGCCGTTGATCTCATACAGATGGCCGATATTGACCGTGCTTCCGCCATCGCCGCCATACAACGCGTCCTGTGCTTCTTCCAGGGTCTCGCCACTGTGGGATACCTGATCTTTCCCGGTGTCCTCAAACAGTCCGTCAATGTCTTCCGGATCCACACTCGCCTGTCCGGGAGGGTCGTCCGCCTGTATCATCGCATCGTCTGCAGCCGCCGGCAGATCGTCCACGTCCTCTTCAATGCCCGCATCTGCCTCCGGCTCTTGTGCATATCCGGCTATGGAAGCGGTGAGGCAGGCAGCAGACAGTGCCAGCGTCAGCCAGAGCCAGTGTAATCTTTTCTTTTTCATTTCGCTTCTTTTCTATCATACCATTCACGGCCTCTTCCCCCACAGACCGTGAACTATCCACGCTTCGCGTGTATGCCGCCGTTACACATCCTGGTCATGGTTAAGAGCGTCCATAATCACCGGAACAATCTGTTTCTTCCTCGAGACGACACTCTTCATCCGTGCCTCATTGTCCTTCACCTCCACGCCGAAGGCGTTCATGATCAGCTCGGAGGCGGATTCACCGTAGCACAGAAGCCGGGTCTCTTCATCGATAATGTTCGTCAGCATAAAGAAGGCAAGATCCAGTCCCTTTTCCTTGTATTTCTTCTCCAGGAAGGGCTTCACGCGCACCGCGATATCGTCAAGCTCCGGCTGGCTCAGGGAAGTCACCTGCCCGATGCCGATGACCAGACCGTTATTGTTGAAGGTCTTGAAATCATTATAGAAGATCTCTTCCGCAGACTTGTCACGCAGCGTTGACCCGGCCCGGAACATCTCTTTCGCATACTCCTGCGGGTCGATGCCGGCGATCTGTGCCAGCTCCTTGGCAGCTGCCCGGTCCAGAACCGTACAGGTTGGCGAACGGAATACCAGCGTATCCGAGAGAATCGCGCTGCACAGAAGCCCGGCGATATTCTCCGGGATCTCGAGCTCCCGCTCATGGGCGATCTGCCAGATGATCGTCGCGGTAGACCCCACAGGCTCATTGCGGAAAAAGACCGGATTGACGGTTTCCAGAGATCCGAGACGGTGATGATCAATCACCTCCAGAATCTCGGCATTCCCGACATTGTCGACCGCCTGCGAAACCTCGTTGTGATCCACCAGAATCAGCGCTCTCTTACGCACGCCCATCAGGTTCCGGCGGGAGATCGTACCGACGTAGCAGCCGCGCTTGTCCACGATCGGGAAATCCCTGTAGCGCATCTTCAGCATGGACTCCTGAATCACATCCGTGTAGTCATTCAGCCCGAAGGTCATCAGGTTCTCCGACTTCATGAAGAAATCGATGGGCATACTCTGGTTGATCAGGCGTGCCACCGTATAAGTGTCAAGCTTCGTCACCATCACGGTGGTTCCGTGTTCCTTCGCCATGTGCTGGATCGTCTTTGAAACAGGCGCGCCCAGGCATACGATGATTGTGCCTGCGCCGGCCAGAATCGCCATCAGCTGGGCTTCATACCGGTTGCCCAGAATGACGGTGTCATGCGGATCGATGTAATTCTCCATCACGTCAGGATTCGCTGCAGCGATAATCACCTTGCCCTTGTCGAGGATCCCGTTCTCGTCCCCGACGACCATCTCCGCATCCAGCGTCTTCAGAATATTCCGGTAAGGCGTCTTCGCCACGGATACGATCGCGGAGTCATTTTCGTCCATATAAGACTTGGCGATATCGTTGGTGGTCACCAGGCCGGTCAGATGGTTCTCCTCGTCCGTGATCGCCAGCGTAAACACATTGTGTGTCTTCATGAATTCCCACGCGTCCTTCACGGAGATCTTTCCGTCCACCCCCGGGGTTTTCCGGATCTCCATATCCTTCACGCGTGTGCCGATATTCTCCAGGTATCTTGGCTGGGAAAAATGAAATTTGTTCAGCACGTACTGCGTTTCCGCAGAAACAGACCCCGCCCTGCATGCCACATACTTATTCTTTCCATCTGCCCCCTGCAGCTGGTTTTTCATCCAGGCAAATGCAATCGCGGAACAGATCGAATCTGTATCCGGATTCTTGTGTCCAACCACACAGACGGTTCGTTTGTCTGTCATATCAAACCTCCCTGGTCATATTGTCCTTGTCGGTTTTCACTGCCTGGTTGCTGTTTCCGGCCTTGCCGATGAGCCGCCGGCAGTCAGCGGCGGGACCATGAATAGCAACTCTGCCTTACAGTATAACAGCAATCCGCAGAAAAGTCCTTGGATATTCTTTCTCTGCCGTGTTATGATTGACGCATGAAAAAACTCGCAAAATTCTGTGTGCTCTCTTTCCTATGCCTGACCCTTCTGCCGGCGCAGGCTTTTTCCGCTGCACCCAAAAAGCCGGTTCCGGACATTCCTGTCTCGCTGAATCCCATCGATACAGCCAGCGCCATCGCGCAGCAGGTAAATGAGGCAGCACAAAGAATCGAAGAAGCGATCAGACAGTCTGAGCAGATGGAGCAGCTGAATGAAGTCATGAATGCGCAGCAGCAGGCGCTGAGCGATCAGGCGGATTCCAATGCTTATCAGACGCCGTCCTCTTCTCTTCCGGGAGAAACCTTCCCCGGAAGCGCCGGAAATGAAACAACGCTGTCCGCAGGAATGGCTGGCGCTGAAGAGTCGGAAGCGGAAACAGAGACAGAAACCGAATCTGCCCCGGAGACAGAATCCGGGCTTCCGGAAGAAACCGAGACAGAATTCCACCCGATTGAGATGGGTGCTTCTCTCCCCGACACCGGTCAGAAGCAGACCAAGACCGGCGCGGATGGCGAAGCTGCTTCCAAACAGGACGAGGCAGAAACCGAGTCCGCTCAAACGCCTCCGACAGAGGAAGGAAGCGGAGAAATCGACGACTCCGTGATGGTTCCGCGCCACGGCACATTTGCGGTCCCGCAGATCGACGGCCTGAATGAAGCGCGCATCAACCTCTATGACTACCGCATGCTCCGCGAGTACCCGCTCTCCAGGCTGCCAAAGGATCTGCACATTCTTTACCGCCAGCTGAAGGAACAGGTGGAAGCCTATGACGGAACCTGGTCTGTCTATGTGCAGAACCTTACCACCGGCCAGGCGCTGGTCGTCAATGACACCCCTATGCGTTCGGCGAGCGTTATGAAGCTCTTCATCATGGAAACCGTTTATGACGCATTTGACCGGGGCGCGCTTCCCCGCAATGAGGACACGGTTTATCTTCTGCGGAGTATGATTATCAATTCCAGCAATGAATCTTCGAACCGTCTGCTCGCGCTGCTTGGAGACGGAGATCTGGCTGCCGGCGTTGCCAAGGTCAATGCGTTCATCCGGCTGCGCGGATTCTCGGAAGGGACCATCGAGTACAACGGCTTCGAAGATCCCGCCGCTTCGCTCGACCCGTCGCACCCGAACGTCATCATGGCAAAGGATGTCGGCCTGCTGCTGAGCCGGGTCTACAACCGCTCATTTCTCTCCCGCAGAGTCTGCAATGAGATCGAGCAGATGATGCTGGAGCAGGCAACCCGCTACAAGATCCCGCGCGGTCTTCCCGAAGGAGTCGAATGCGGGAACAAGTCCGGTGAGACGGATACCATCGCAAATGACGCTGCGGTCATCTACGGGCCTACGACGGATTACATCCTGGTTGTCCTGTCCAATGACTGGAGCAATGAAGATACTGCCAACGCGCAGGTCGCGGAGGTATCGGCAGCGGTGTACAGCTTCTTTGAACATTGATCGTCATACAAAAACATCCGGCACGGAGGGGAACCCCATGAGAATCTGGGCAAAAGTATGGAAAGACAACCATATGCTGCGCGACCACGTCGTAGCGGACGACACCAAAGACACCCGGACGCATAAAGTATTCCGCGCCCTGGACGAAGCCTGCCAGGCGTTTGACCTTCCTCACCCTCAGTGGCTCGATTCCACGGTCCGTGCCTTTCAGAAGCACGCCCGCTGCCGCTTCACGCAGGACTCGTTTGTCGGGGAGGATATCCCCTTTGATTACCTGGAGCTGCAGGTACTGGAGGAAGACTGAAAAAGAGGCATTATAGCCAACGACAAAGTAAAAAGAACTTTGTCGTTGGCTATAAAAAACGCGGGGCACCGGATCGGGTGCCCCGTTTATTTCATCTGGTGAGACCTGCGCCCTGGCAGGTAGTGAAGAACTGCTCTTTCTCAGTAACGGGTGTCAGTTCCCTGCAAAAACCTTCGCTTCGGTTTCCACCAGCGCATCGAATTCTTTGCCGACAATCTTTGCCATGTCAGGATCCATGTCGACCATATGCTCCATCTGAAGCCATGCATTGGCCATCTCCTTGCCCATCTCATGACCGATGAGGAAGCCTCCCATGCACAGTACATTGGTGTTGTTGACCTGTCTTGCGCGGCGTGCCTGATAGACACTCTCGACCAGCGCGGCATACACGCCCTTATGCTTGTTGCAGATGATGCTGACGCCCATTCCGGTTCCGCAGAACGCAAAGCCTCGGTCATATTCTCCGCTGCGGATGCCGCCGGCTACCGCACACGCCGCGTCCTGGTAAAGCATCGGCTCGTCAGGATTGACATCGTGGACTTGATAGCCCTGTTTTTCCAGATCTTCACGAATCGCGTTCTTCAGCGCAAGGCCATAGCGGTCTGCCGCCATGATGATCTTCTTGACTTTCTCGTTTCTCATCTTCAGCCTCTCTCCTTGTCATAATTTACGAAACGGTCAACCTTCGGCTGGGAACCGCAGCCCGGCACGAATTCATTTGTAAAGAATGCGTCCACCAGAAGCTCGCGGACCTTTCCTCCTGTCGTAAATGCACCCATGCACAGTATGTTTGCGTCGTTGCTCAGGCGGGCACGCTGCGCGGAATAGACATCCGAGCACAGCGCCGCATAAGCGCCCTTGACCTTATTGGCCGCAATGGAAACACCCAATCCGGTTCCGCACATCAGGACGCCGCGCTCGTATTCTCCGCCGGCAACCGCCTCGGCGACCTGAATGGCGACATTCGCATAGATCGGATCCTCACTGCCAAAGTCAGTGACTTCTCCATAGCCCTTCGCTTCGATGTATTTGATGATTGCTTCTTTTTCTGCCTGCGCGTTTGGATCGCAGCCGATTGCTATCTTTCTCATGGTTTTCCCTTTCTGTCTGTCATCGCTCCAGCCCGCTTCGCCGTCTTTCTCCTCCGGCTCTGCCGCTACGCGTTCATCTTGTTTTCAACGAATTCCCTCATCCCCTGGAAGATCAGGTATACGCTGGTGGCCCCGGCATCCTGATG